>NZ_QETL01000002.1:0-95209 GCF_003105135.1 Stenotrophomonas sp. SPM
GGCGGCGCGGACGGGCGAGCCTGGGGCGCAGACGGACGCGCCTGCGGCGGACCCGACGGGCGGCCGGCCTGCGGCGGGCGACGCATCGAGTCCATGTTCCGCCACGGCGAGCCACCGTTGTTCTGTCGCGGCGGCGGCGGCGGACGGTTCTCACCACCGTTGCCCGGACGCGGCGGCGGCGGCGGGCGGTGGTTGTGCGGCGGCCGGTAGACCGGGCGCGAGTAATACGGGTTGCCGTAATAGCCGTAGCCGTAACCGCCGCCATAGCCGCCGTACCCACCGTAGTAGGGGTAGCCATAGGTGGACGGGTAGCCATACGGATAGCGGTACTCCGTCGACGGGGCACCGTGGTAGTAACTGCCACCGCTGCCACCGCCGACATAGTCGTAGGTGGAACAGCCGGTGAGGGCCAGCAACAGGCCACCGGCAAGCAACAGGCGCGTTTTCATGTGGGTCCCCCCAAGGACGGGTGTAGAGCCAGCTTCAGGCGTGGGCATTGAATCGACCCTTAATTGTGCCGGCCCAGTATGAATGGCGATGAAGGCCTGCATGCTGGCATGGCCGGGTGCGTGGCCGCCAGCGTCGGGGCATACGTTAATCTTGCGTCATGAGCGATTCACTGTTGCCCCGCGCCGAAGATGTCCTGGCCGCCGCCGCGCGGATCGCGCCGCATGCCCATGTCACGCCGGTCCTGCGCTCGCACGCGCTGGATGCGCTGGCCGGGGCGCAGCTGGCGTTCAAGGCCGAACATCTGCAGCGCGGCGGGGCGTTCAAGTTCCGTGGTGCCTGCAACGCGGTCTGGTCGCTGGACGCCGGGCGCGCCGCGGCCGGTGTGGTCACCCATTCCTCGGGCAACCACGGTGCGGCGCTGGCCCTGGCCGCCCGCACCCGCGGCATTCCCTGTCACGTCGTGGTGCCCGAAGGGGCGGTGGCCGCCAAGCTGGCCAACATCGCCCGCCATGGCGCCACCCTCTGGCGCTGCCCGCCCACCATCGCCGACCGCGAGGCCACCTGCGCGCAGGTCCAGGCCGATACCGGCGCGACCCTGGTGCATCCCTATGCCGACCCGGCGGTGATGGCCGGGCAGGGCACGGCAGCGCTGGAACTGCTGCACAGCGACGGCCCGTTCGACGTACTGGTGGTGCCGGTGGGCGGCGGTGGCCTGGCCAGCGGCACTGCGCTGGCCCTGCAGCACGCCAGCCCGCAGACCCGCCTGGTGCTGGCCGAACCGGCCGGCGCCGACGACACCGCGCGTTCGCTGGCTGCCGGCCAGCGCGTGACCGCCTTCACCCCGGACACGTTCTGCGATGGCCTGCGCACGCTGGTCGGCGCGCCGAACTTCCAGCTGCTGCAGGCGGCGGGCGCCGAGGTGATCGTGGTGGACGATGACGCCACCCGTGCGGCGATGCGCCTGCTGTGGGAGGTGCTGAAGCAGGTGGTGGAGCCGTCCTCGGCCATTGTGCTGGCAGCGGTGCTGGCCCAGCCGGCGCGGTTTGCCGGCCAGCGCGTGGGCCTGGTGCTGTCCGGCGGCAACGTCGATCTGCCAGCGCTGCGCTGGGAGGTGGCGTGAGCCGCGGCCGTCATCGACCGCGCACAGGCCTGCTGGGCTGGCTGTGGCGCCTGTTCGTGCTGGTGCTGGTGTGGCTGCTGGGCGTGACCGCCTGGATCGTCTGGGTGGGTGAGCGTGACCAGGCCGCCAAGGCCGACGCGATCATCGTGCTGGGCGCGGCGGCCTACGATGCCAAGCCGTCGCCGGTGTTCGAAGAACGCATCCGCCACGGCCTGGACCTGTACCAGGCCGGTTATGCACCGCTGCTGATCTTCACCGGTGGCTACGGTGGCGCGGGCGCGCGCTTTTCCGAATCGCAGGTGGCACGGCGCTATGCGCTGAAGCACGGCGTGCCGGATGACGCGATCCTGATCGAGACCGCCTCGCGCAACACCGTGCAGAACCTGGTGGAAGCCAAGCGGCTGATGGAGCAGCGCAAGCTGCACACGGTCATCATCGTCAGCGACCCGCTGCACATGGCGCGCGCGCTGCGCCTGAGCCAGGCGCTGGGCATCGAGGCGCTGGCCTCGTCCACGCCGAGCACGCGCTTCCGCAGCTTCCACACCAGCTGGCGTTTCCTGGTGCAGGAAATCTATTTCTTCCACCGCGACCTCGTGCGCCCGCCGCTGAGTTCGCCGGCGAATACCTGAGCGCCAGGCCGCGCCGCTGCGCTCGCCGGGCCATGCCCGGCGGCGGCTTTCGGTCAGGGCTGCTTGCGGCGGATCGGGATGGCCGACACGGGTACCGATGCGATGTCGTGGCCGCCTTCGCGGATCGGCGCGCCCGGGTCCGGCGCCCAGGCGTGGGCGTAGATCACTTCCCAGCTGCTGGGAAGCTTGCCGTCGGTACGGCGCATCGGTTCGTACGCGGCTGCAGCAGCGGCGAAACGACCGCGGCCGGTCAGCGTGTGGCGGCGGTCCACCCGTGCATTTGTCGCGCCCATCGCGCGCAGCTCGCGCATCAGCGCCGGCAGGTCGTCGTAGGTCAGGGTGAACAGGTCGCGGTCCAGCACCGGGTCGCGGAAGCCGGCCATCATCAACGCATCGCCGAACTGGGCGATCTGCGCGAAGCGGCTGACATGCGGGCGGTCATCGGCGGCGGCGAACGCTTCATTGAGCTCGACCAGCGTTTCCGGGCCGAAGGTGGAGCACAGCAGCAGGCCACCGGGCTTGAGCACGCGACGGAAACCGGCGAACACCGCCGGCAGGTCGTCCAGCCACTGCAGGCACAGGTTGCTGAAGATCACGTCGACGCTGTTGTCGGCCAGCGGCAGCGCGGCGGCATCACCGCACAGGCGCTGGAACGGCTTCCACCAGCCGGCCTGGCGCTTGGCCTGGTCCAGCATCGGCAGGGCCACGTCCATCGCGATCACCTGCGCCTTCGGCCAGCGCTTCTTCATCAATGCGCTGGCGTGGCCGGTGCCGGCACCGATGTCCAGCACCACTTCGGGCGTGCGCGCTTCCAGGTAGTCCAGCGATTCGATCAGCCGCGATTGCACCTCGCGCTGCAGGGCAGCGGCGGCGTCATAGCTGTTGGCGGCGCGGGCGAACGCGCGGCGGACGTGGCGGGCATCGAAGTGGGACGGCATTGCGGAAGTCTCTTAGAACGTACCGGGGTAGGCGCCGCCGTCGATCAGCAGGTTCTGCCCGGTGAGGTAACCGGCCTGTGCGCTGCACAGGAAGGCGCAGGCGGCGCCGAATTCGTCCGGCGTGCCGAAGCGGCCGGCGGGGATCTGCTGGCGGCGGCGGTCGGCCACCGCCTGCACGTCGCCGTTCTGGCCCGCAGCGTGGGCGAAGTTGGCGCGCAGGCGGTCGGTGTCGAACTGGCCGGGCAGCAGGTTGTTGATCGTGACGTTGTGGCCGACCGTGCGCCGCGCCAGCCCCGCGACGAAGCCGGTGAGGCCGCTGCGCGCACCGTTGGACAGTGCCAGCGTGTCGATCGGTGCCTTCACCGAGGACGAGGTGATGTTGACGATGCGGCCGAAGCCGCGCGCGATCATTGCGTCAACCGTGGCGCGGATCAGTGCGATCGGCGCCAGCATGTTGGCATCCAGCGCGGCGATCCAGTCGTCGCGCTCGAAGGTGCGGAAGTCGCCAGGCGGCGGGCCACCGGCGTTGGTCACCAGGATGTCGACCTGCGGGCAGGCGGCCAGCGCCTGCGTGCGCCCAGCCTCGGTGGTGACGTCGGCGGCGATCGTGCGCACCTCGGCGGCACCGGGCAGGGCGCGCAGTTCCTCAGCGGCGGCCTGCAGGGCGGTTTCGCCACGGGCCACGATCACCACGTTCACGCCTTCGGCCACGAGGGCGCGCGCGCAGCCGAGGCCGAGACCCTTGCTTGCGCCGCAGACCAGTGCCCAGCGGCCGGAAATACCGAGATCCATGCGTCAACCCTGCCGAATGCGGAAAGTGCTCATTGTCCGCCATCGGCCGGTGACAGGCCGGCAACGAAGTGTTGCAGGGCAGCGGCCACCTCGTCGGCGTGGCCGAGGAAGGGCGCATGGCCGCCGTGGGCGACGGTCAGCGCCTGCGCGCCCGGGGCCAGCGCGGCGGCGGCCTGCATCGCGGCCGGCGATACCAGACGGTCGCGCTGGCCGGCGATCCACAGGCTGGGCCTGCCCAGCGTGGGCAGGGCGCCACGCAGGTCGGTGCCTTCCAGCAGGCGCAGGCCTTCCAGCAGGGCGCGCTCGCTGGGGGCGCCGCGCTCGACCAGGCGCTGGCGCAGGGTGCGCAGCTCCTCGCGGGCATGCGCCGAACCCATCACGTCCAACGCCAGGAAGCGCTCCAGGGTGCCGCCGAAGTCCGTGGCCAGATCACGCCCGAACTGCTCGAACACCGCCGGTTCCACCGCGTGCGGCCAGTCCTCGCCGCGCACGAAACGCGGCGTGGCGGCGATCATCGCCAGCCCGCGCACCTTCGGCAGGGTTGCCGCCGCATGCAGGGCAAACAGCCCGCCCAGCGACCAGCCACACCACACCGCTGGCGGCGTGGCCGCGGCAATGGCGTTGACCACGTGCGGCAGGCGCAGCGGCGTGCTGTCGTCGCGGCTGTGGCCATGGCCGGGCAGGTCGACCAGATGCAGGGTGAAACGGTCGGCCAGGCGCTGTACCAGAGGCGCGAACACGCCGCCCTGCAGGGCCCAGCCGTGGATCAGAACCAGGTCCGGCCCGTGGCCGGTGACTTCGATATGCATGGGGTACGGCGCGTGCGGGTCAGGCCAGCGCGGGTAAAGCCGGCGGCAGCGCTTCGCTCGGCCCGGCAGCGACGCGGTCGCGCGCCTGGGCGATGGCTTCGACCAGTTCCCGCACCTGTTCCGGCGTATGCAGTGCCGACAGGGTGACGCGCAGCCGCGCCTTGCCTTCGGGCACCGTTGGCGGACGGATCGCGCCGACCAGCCAGCCGGCCTGCTCCAGCGCCTGCGACATCGCTACGGCGGTGTGGTCATCGCCACACAGCAGCGGCTGGATGGGGGTTTCCGAAGCCATCAGGTCGAGGCCACGGCGGCGCGCCTCACCGCGGAACAGGGCGATCAGGTCGGCCAGCTTGGCCCGGCGCCAATGATCGCGGCGGGCCAGGCGCACCGCTTCCAGTGCCGAGGCGGCCAAGGCCGGCGGCAGGGCGGTGGTGTAGATGTAGGGGCGAGCGGTTTCGGAAAGGTGCTCGACCAGGTCCTCGCGGCCCAGCACCAGTGCGCCGGAACTGCCCAGCGCCTTGCCGAGGGTGACCAGCTGCAACGGCACGTCGTCCACGCCCAGGCTGGCGGTGGCGACGGCACCACGGCCATCGCCGAGCACGCCCACGCCATGCGCGTCGTCCACGTAGAACAGGGCCTGCTGCAGGCGCGCGACCAGCGACAACGCACGCAGCGGTGCAACATCGCCGTCCATGCTGAACACACCATCGGTGGCCAGCATCGCCGCACCCTCGGGCGCGTGCTTGAGCTGGCGCATGGCGCCTTCCGGATCCAGGTGCGGGTAGCGGCGCAGGCGCGCACCGGCCAGCCGTGTGGCATCGAGCAGGCTGGCGTGGTTGAGCTTGTCCTGCACGCAGACGTCGTTCTCTTCGCTCAGCAGCGCCTGCTGCACGGCCAGGTTGGCGGCGAAGCCACTGCCAAACAGCAGGGCGCGCGGGTAACCGAGCCAGTCGGCCACTTCGCGTTCCAGCGCGTCGTGCAGTGCGTGGTGGCCGCAGACCAAGTGCGAGGCACCGGCACCGGTGCCATCGCGCGCGGCCGCATCCTGCAGCGCGTTGACCACGCTGAACTGCTGGGCCAGGCCCAGGTAGTCGTTGCTGCAGAACCCGGTCAACCAGCGCCCGTCAATTTCCAGGCGCACACCATCACGACGGGTGACCGTGCGCCGCGGGCGGCGACGGCCTTGTGCATCGCGCAACGCGCGCTGGGCTTGGAGGCGGGCGGTCAGGTCGGGGCGGGCCATGCTGGCTACAGGCGACGACGGGGCGGCTAGGGTAGCGCGTTGCCGCCACGCCTGCTCGACGCCCCGATCACGCGGCGTGTCACGCGGCGTGGGCGCAGCCACAGCCGGGGCCATCGGCGCTGATATCGGCATGCACGGTACCGCCGTGGTCGTGGCTTTCGGCGTCCACCTGCACCGGCATCGGCTGCAGGCCCAGGCGCGCGAACAGGGCAAGGTCGCGCTCGCTTTCCGGGTTGCCGGTGGTCAGCAGTTTCTCGCCATGGAAGATCGAGTTGGCACCGGCCAAGAAGCACAGCGCCTGCAGCTCGTCACTCATGGCTTCGCGACCGGCCGACAGCCGCACCATCGAACGCGGCATCGCGATGCGTGCCACCGCGATCATCCGCACGAACTCGAACGGGTCCAGTTCCGCGCTGCCATGCAGCGGCGTACCGGCCACCTGCACCAGCTTGTTGATCGGCACGGAATCGGGATGGGCCGGCAGCGTGGCCAGCGCCAGCAGCAGGCCGATGCGCTGCGCACGCGTTTCGCCCATGCCGACGATGCCGCCGCAGCAGGTCTTCAGCCCGGCGTCGCGCACGTGGCCCAGCGTATCGAGGCGATCCTGGTACTGGCGCGTGTGGATGATCGAATCGTAGTAGTCCGGCGCGGTGTCCACGTTGTGGTTGTAGTAGTCCAGGCCGGCGTCCTTCAACGCGCGCGCCTGCTCGCCACTGAGCATGCCGAGGGTGGCGCAGGTTTCCAGGCCGAGCGCCTTCACTCCGGCGATCATCGCAGCCACCTTCGGAATGTCGCGGTCCTTCGGCGAACGCCATGCGGCGCCCATGCAGAAGCGCGATGCACCTGCGGCCTTGGCCTGGCGTGCCTTGGCCAGCACGGCATCGGTATCCATCAGTTTCTGCGCGCTCACGCCCGTGGTGTAGCGCTGCGCCTGTGGGCAATACGCGCAGTCTTCCGGGCAGCCACCGGTCTTCACCGACAACAG
Source organism: Stenotrophomonas sp. SPM (assembly GCF_003105135.1). Lineage (NCBI taxonomy): Bacteria > Pseudomonadati > Pseudomonadota > Gammaproteobacteria > Lysobacterales > Lysobacteraceae > Stenotrophomonas > Stenotrophomonas sp. SPM. Next base: position 6,967 of record NZ_QETL01000002.1, read on the forward strand.
CGTGGACACCTGCACCTGGGCCGGATCGAAATGCGCGCGATGCACGCTGGCGGCGCGGAACAGCAGTTCGGGCAAGGGCAGGTCGAAAAGCGCCTGCAGTTCATCGTGCTGCCAGTCATAGCGGATGGCAGGAGCCATGGCGGGACCTTGGAGGGCGTGGAGCGAGGGCGGCAGTGTGGGTGGCTTGGTGAGGCCTGTCAACTACATTGTGCTTGCGATGGTTTACAAGATATTTGGCCCTGACCGCACCGCTACACTGGGCCGCCCAGCAACGGAACTGCCATGGATCTGCCGCGCTTCACCTATCACCCCGATCCCATCGCCACCGGTAGCGTGATCGCCGCCGATACGTCGTGCGTGTGCTGCGGACAGTCGCGTGGCTACGTCTACACCGGGCCGGTCTATGCCGAAGAAGAGTACGGGCACGAAATATGCCCGTGGTGCATCGCCGATGGCTCCGCGCACGAGCGACTGGGCGTCACCTTCAGTGATGAGGAAGGCGTCGGTGGTGGCGGCGAGTGGGATGAAGTCGATGAGGAGATCAGCGACGTGATCGCGCAGCGTACGCCCGGCTTCAACGGCTGGCAGCAGGAACAGTGGTGGACCCATTGCGGGGATGCCGCGCAGTTCATCGGCCGCGCCGGTCGCGCCGAACTGGAAGCGCACGGTGAATCCGCGCTGGCGGCGATCCAGGACAGCACCGGGCTGGACGACGGACCCACGTGGCAGCACTTCCTTGCCGCGTTGGACAAGGATGGATCACCGAGGGCGTACCTGTTCCGCTGCAGGCGCTGCGGTGTGGTGGGTGGTTACCAGGATTGCGATTGACGCGTTCTGATGCAGCCATTTGACGCCCGCACAGGATGCTGGAAGCCAATCACCCGCGAAGAGTTCGATGCGTTGGTTGCCGCCCAGCTCGCCCGCTGCACGCTCGACCAGCAGGCGGCCTTCGCGGCGCAGCGCGTGGCGTTCCATACGATGCCACTGCATCGCCTGGGCGAAGTCGAGCCGGTCTGGGTCGTCGCCCATCTCGCTGACGGGTGGCTGTACTACGAGGATGTGGAAGAGGGATTCGAGATGGGTATCCCCGGCGAAGACGGTGCACTGCCGGAGCGAGCCTGCAACCAGTACGAGCTGACGCACATCCTGTATCAGCAAGCGCATGCCGGCCTGGGCCGGCAGCGCTGATTCAAACTCGATCGCAGTGGCCGACCGGCATTACACCTGGGCCATGCCGCCATCAACGAAGAATTCGATGCCGTTGACGAAGCTGGACGCATCCGAGGCCAGGAAAGCCACGGCATTGGCCACTTCCTGCGGTTCACCGAGGCGGGCCAGCGGCACCTGCGCGGCGAGGTGATCGAACAGGCCCTGGCGGGCTTCGTCGGGCACCAGGTCGCCCAGGCCGGGGGTGCGGATCGGGCCGGGGCTGACCACGTTCACCCGGATGCGGCGCTCCTTCAGGTCCAGCGCCCACGAGCGGGCGAAGTTGCGCACGGCGGCCTTGCTGGCGCTGTACACGCTGAAGTTGGCCGTGCCCTGGATCGAGACCGTCGAGCCGGTGAGGATGACCGAAGCGCCATCGACCAGCAGCGGCAGCGCCTTCTGCACGGTGAACAGCACGCCGCGCACGTTGGTGGCGAAGATGCGGTCGAAGTGTTCTTCGGTGATGGCGCCCAGCGGCAGCATGTCGCCACCACCGGCGTTGGCGAACAGGATGTCGAGGCGGCCGGCTTGGCGGGCAATCTGCGCGTAGACCGCATCCAGGTCGCTGGGCTGCGCCGCATCGGCGCGGATGCCGGTGGCCTGCGCGCCGATGGAGGCCACGGCGGCGTCCAGTTCCGGCTGGCGGCGGCCAGTGATGAAGACCTTGGCGCCGAGGCTGGCCAGGTGCTGGGCGGTGGCCAGGCCGATGCCGGTGGTGCCGCCGGTGACGAGGGCGATCTTGTCGTTGAAATCAGTGCTCATGGTGTTCTCCTGCAAGGGCTGCCGGGGAGGGGTGGTAGCGGGTGGGAGAATGATGGGCGGCGGCGCGGCTGCAATAAATCCTGCGCAATGACAATGACTGTGCATGCACGTGCATAATCGATGGCATGAATCAGCTCACTGCCATCCGTGCCTTTGCCCGCGTCGTCGAGGCCGGCAGCTTCACCCGCGCCGCTGATTCGCTGGACATGCCGACCACCTCGCTGAGCAAGCTGGTGCGCGAACTGGAAACCCACCTGGGCGTGCGCCTGCTGCAGCGGACCACGCGCCGCGTGGCGGTCACCGCCGAAGGCCAAGCGTATTACGAGAAGGCCGGCCGCCTGCTGCGCGACCTCGAGGATGTCGACGCCTCTTTCAGCGCCGCACGCGGTGCACCGCGCGGGCTGCTGCGCGTGGACATCGGTGGCTCCACCGCACGCGATGTGCTGATTCCGGTGCTGCCGGAATTCATGGCGCGCTACCCGGACATCCGCATCGAACTGGGTGTTTCAGACCGCACGGTCAACCTGATCAGCGAAAACGTGGACTGCGTGATCCGCGGCGGCGCACTGGATGACTCCACGCTGGTGGCCCGTCACCTGGGTGATGCGCACCTGGTCACCTGCGCCAGCCCGCGCTACCTCAAGGCGCACGGCATTCCTGCGTACCCGGAGGAGCTGCGCAACGGCCACCGGTTGGTCAGCTACCTGCTGCCGTCCAATGGCCGCGCGGTACCGTTCCGCTTCCGGGGCGAGGACGGTGCGTTCGAGATCAAGGCCGAGCACCGCATCGGCATCAACGAAAGCAATGCGCATCTGGCCGCCGCCGTTGCAGGCATGGGCCTGGTGCAGACCTTCAGCTACGCGGCCGGCGCTGCGTTGCGTAGCAAGGCGCTGGTGGAAGTGCTGCAGCCATGGCGACCGGCACCGTACCCGTTCCACGTGGTGTACCCGAACAACCGGCACGTGACGCCACGGCTGCGGGTGTTCATCGATTGGCTTGGGAAGGTGCTGCCGCCGTTGCTGGCGGGCGAGCGCTAGCGTGTGCGTGGCCGGACCGACACATGTGGATGGTCCGGCACGTGCCAGCGCCAAGGGAAATCCACCGCGCGACTGATGCCGATGCGTGGCCCTACCACCGGTGATGGCGGTGGCGGCGTGCCATCACAGACAATGACGACACCGCGGTCTGCAGTGACCAGGTCTGCGCCATCCAGATCGCGCGTGATGCCCAGTGCCTGGGACAGTTTGCCCGGTCCGCTCGCCAGATCGCGATCACGCTTGGCTGCCGGTCGCGCGGCCTGCATGGCGCCCATGCCGGACACCGGCTCGGCGGCTCTGAGCAGCACGCCAACACCTTCGCCAACCTCGCCACATACCGCGTTGCTGCCCCAGTGCATTCCGTAGCTGAAATAGACATATAGATGACCCGCCTCGCCAAACATGGTGGCGTTGCGTGCCGTCTGGCCACGATAGGAATGCGCAGCGGGATCCTCGCTGCCTGCGTAGGCCTCAACCTCAACGATGCGTGCGGCGCGACCATCGTCACGCACGATCAGCTTGTTGAGAAGTTGCGGTGCTACGACGGTGGGATGCCGGCGATAGAACTCGCGGGGCAGCACTTTCCAGCCGTCGGGCAGCCAATCGCGGGCGGTAGGTCCGGGGCGCACGGAATCGATCAGGGCTTGGCCTGCTCCTGCTGCATCTTCTGTGCCTCCTTCTGTAACCCGGCGTCTTGGGTCTCGCCCTGTTTGACGTACCACAGCAGGCTGGGCAGGGCCATCGCCAGCAGGCCAACGACCAGCACGATGACAACGATCCGGGTCCGCTTGTTCATGTAGAGTCCGAAGAGGTGATACAGATCGGGCACGCTAGCAGCGGGAATGTGCAGTGACCGTGTCGAAGCCTTTCCCGGTAAGCAGACAAGCCCCACTCTGACTGCCGCATGGGTTGACGCCCGATTCCATCGCGAAATGGCCGCACGCAGACTTGTTGAATGCTGAAAACGCTGTTTCCGCGCACTGTCGCGTCGGCATTGCGCGCACTGCTGCCACTGCGCTGCCTGGTCTGCGACGATCCCGGCCACGATGGCCTGGATCTATGCGCCGCCTGCCTGGCCGATACGCCCTGGTCCGGCCGCGCCTGCCTGCGCTGTGCTCTGCCATTGCCCGACAGCGCGCTGCCGGTCTGTGGCACCTGCCGCGAGGAGCCACCGCCGCAGGCTGCCACCCATGCCAGCCTGCTGTACCTGCCGCCGGTGGACCAACTGCTGGTGCGCTACAAGTTCCATCAGGACCTGGCGGCGGGTCGCCTGCTTGCGCAGCTGATGCAGCGCAGGCCGCCATCGTGGGCGTGCCCGCCGCTGGTGGCGGTGCCGCTGCATCCGCGGCGGTTGCGCCAGCGCGGCTATGACCAGGCCGGGCAGTTGTGCCGCTTGCTGCGCCAGCCGGTGTGGCGCGGCCTGTACCGGCGCCGGCATACGGCACCGCAGTCGGAGCGCAGTGCCGAACAGCGCCGCGAGAATCTGTTCGATGCTTTCGATGTGCGCGGTGCGGTGCCACCGCGCCTGACCGTGGTGGACGATGTGATGACCACCGGCAGCACGGTGCTGGAAGTGGCGGAAACGCTGCGGTTGGTGGGCGCGCAGGAGGTGCGGGTGTGGGTCTGCGCGCGGGTACCGTGAGCGCTGTCACCTGCTGCGAACGTACCTGGGCTAACGTATGGGATCTGCGCTGAATCGCGATCTTTGCCCAGGAGTTGTCTGATGGAATGGAATTCCGTACGGCGTAGTCGGCGTCTTGCCCTGCCACTGTGGTCCGCACTGTGTGCCGCGGCCGCAGTGGGCGCGCAGCCCGCACAGCAGCCCAAGGGCCTGCCTTTCCTGGACAGTGAAGTGGCGATGGCCGTAGGTGCCACCGATTACCTGCGCAGAAGTGGTGACCAGTCGCCGGTCCGCGCCTACCCTGCGCGCGCCGCGTATTTCCGCACCCGCGGCGAGATCGCCAACTCCGACAAGTGGGCGCAACGCTGCATCGACGATCCCGCCGTGCAGGCCGAGCCGGATTCGCTCTCGCTGTACCAGTGCCTGGGCATCCTGGCCGGCAACCATCTGTGGCACGGCGAAATTGGTGCCTGGGCCGAGACCATGGTGAAGGTCCGCCGCCTGGGCAGTGGCACCCCTTATCTGGCCGGTTCGGCGCTGTACCAGCAGAGCGCCCTGGGTCAGTTGCCCTTCGAGTCCTTTACCGGGCGCCCCACCGCGCAGGTCGTGGCGCGCCCGGAAGGCGTAGTGGAAGTGCCGGTGCGGTATGAGAAGGGTTGGCCCATCATGGTGGCGACGCTGAGCGGAGGCACCGGCCCCGGCCGCAACGTAAAGGTCGAGTTCCTGGTGGATACCGGCGCGACGCAGTCGTTCATTGCCCCCGCGTTCGCACGACAGTTGAAACTGCAGTCCACGCCGGGCTTCCGCCAGGAAGAGCAGGGCGGCACCGTCGTCACCACCGCGCTGGTCGAGCCGGTCGATCTGGAAATCGGCGGCGTGCGCATCAAGGATGTGTCGCTCGCACAGACGGACGCCATCCCGTTCGCGATCATCGGCCTGGACGTATTGCGGCAACTGGGGCCGCTGCTGCTGTCCGACGACGTCCTGCGCGTACTCGGGCCTGCATGGAAGTACACCGGTTGCCAGAGCCCGCTGCGTGTCACCTCTGATCCCTGGGGCCGCTACTGGAACGTGCGCAGCCCGATGAAGATCGACGGCGTTGACAAGCTGGTGATGGCCGACACCGGAATGACAGGGCTGCTGGAAGTGCGGGACACGCGGGAGCCGCAGCCGGCGGACGCGCGGTGGAATGACCATGCCATCACTACGATGATGGGGCGTGTCGACCGCCGTGTGCGTACGCAGACCGTGCAGGTGGCCGGTGCCGGTCTCGCAGGGCGGCTGCAGGCCACCATCGTGCAGCCACCGGAACGCATGCTGGCAGCGGAAAACTGGATGATTGGCGGCGAGATGCTGAAGACCCACAACCTGCTGCTCAACGCGGACCGCGCGCAGATGTGCTGGCAGCGCCGCGAGGGCGCAGGCAGTTGAGCGCTGGCCTGCGACGGACCTTCATCCGCCCGTGCACGCTGGACGCTAGGATGGGGCACGGAACCTGATCGAAGGAGTGGTCATGCTGTCTCCCGAATCCTCACCGTCGCCGTTGTTGTCGGCCATCGGCCGCAGCTGGTCGATCCTGCTGCTGTATGGCGTGGTCGCCCTGGGCTTCGGTATCACTGCGATCGGCTGGCCGATGGCTGCGGCCACCGCGCTGGCCTGGGCGTTGGGCCTGATGGCCATTGTTGAAGGGGTCATCAGCCTGCTCGCGCTGATCAGCGGTGGCAGTGGCGCGCCACGTGGCTGGCTGCTGCTGTACGCGGTGGCGTCGCTGGGCTTCGGCACGCTGGCGGTGATCAACCCGCTGGCTACCGCCAGCGTGCTTGTGCTGCTGCTGGCCGCCTGGCTGCTGGTGGCGGGCATCTACCGCATCGTGTTCGCCGTGCGCGTGCGCAGGCACATCCAGGGCGAATGGGTGCTGATTCTCAGCGGCGTGCTGGCCATCGTGCTGGGCCTGCTGTTTGCGGCCAACCCGCTGGCCGGGGTGGCTGTCACCACGTTGTGGATCGGCATCGGCAGCCTGTTGTATGGCCTGCTGCAGATCGTGGTGGCACTGAAACTGAGGAAGCTGAAATGAGGGGCGCGCGCGCACTGTTGCTGGGCGCGGCGCTGGCCCTGACCGGATGCATGCCGGCGGCAACGCCTGAGCCAATGACGGGCCCGGCGCATGCACCGCGTCCGGGCGTGGACGTACGCCTGAGCGCGGTCGATGCGACCGGCAAGGGCACGCCCGCGCAGTGGCAGGGTGAGACCCTTGCCCTGCGCGAGCCGCCGATCGCCAGCAGTGCCGATATCGCCGATGTGCGCTATGTGCTGGACCAGGCCAATCACCCCGGCCTGCAGATCCGCTACCGGCCCGAATCGCGCCAGCGCATCCACCATGGCACGGAGGCCCTGGTGGGCCAGCGCGCGGCGATCAGCGTGGACGGCCGCGTGCTGACGGTAGTGACGGTGGCCGGACCGTTCGGTGAATCGATGATGCTCAGTGGGCTGTCCAGCGTGGCCGAAGCGCAGGCGCTGGAGAAGCACATCACCGGCCAGTGATCGGCGCGCCGACACACCCCGCGATGCGCACGGAGGTCGACCAAGGTCGACCGCTACCTGGCAAACCGCGCTTCGATCTCCTCCAGCGACTTGCCCTTGGTTTCCGGCAGCCACAGCGCGGCCACCAGGAAGAACACGAATGTGCAGCCGGCCCAGAACAGGAACATGCTGGCGTAGCCATGGTGCCCCACGGTGGGCAGGAACAGCGCGGCAATGGTGGTGGACACGAACTGGTTGATCAGCAGGGCGATGCTCATGCCGTTGGAGCGGATGCGGTTGGGCATCAGCTCCGATAGCGCCAGCCACACGCAGACACCGGGGCCGACCGCGAAGAACGCCACGAACACCAGGATGCACATGGCCACCGCCCAGCCATGGGCCGGCGGCGGCACCGGGCCGATGCGCGCCTGTTCGATACGCAGGGGTGCCTGCGCGGCACTGGCCGGGTCGGCAAATGGATTCAGGTGGAGTTTGCGGAAGAACGCACCGATCACGCTGTCCGCTTGCACGGTACCGGCACGTTCGACGCGCAGCTCGCGGTCACCCAGGTTGTCGCTGCGCAGGGCGCGTACGTTGGTGAAATCACCATACGCATAGGACACGGTCAGCTGCAGCGGCCGGCCATCGCGGTCGGTGCCGCCCGCCAGGCGCTGCCACTGCGCCTCATCCAGTACCAGCTGCAGGCCATCACCACTGACCGCCGCCTGCAGCTGCGGCTGCACGTCGGCGCGGCCGCGCTCGGCCTGGAAGAACAGCGTCGCCGCAGCCAGCAGGGCCACGCAGATGCCGCCGCTGCCCAGCATCAGCAGGAACTTGCGGCCCTTGCGGTCGACCAGCAGCAGGGCGACCACGGTCATCACTGCGTTCAGCAGCTTGATCGCCACGTCGGCGCCGTTGGCCACCGAGCCGGACAGGCCGGCCTGGTTGAGGATGTTGACCGCGTAGGCCAGCACCGAGTTGATGCCGGTGGCCTGGGTGCAGGCCAGTACCACGCAGGCCAGCAGGAACGGCACCACGTAGCGGCGGCTGAGCAGCGGATCGCGGCGACCGTCGCTGCTGCTCGATTCCGGTGCCTGGATCTGCGCCAGCGTGGCCTCCACGTCGGCATCGGGCAGCACGCGCTGCAGACTGCGGCGCGCATCCTCCACGCGACCGCGGCGCACCAGCCAGCGCGGTGATTCGGACAGCCAGAAGATGCCGGCGCAGAACAGCAGGCCCGGCGCCAGGCAGCTCCAGAAGATGGTGCGCCAGGCGTGGTCCTTCACCACGAACAGTTCCTGTGCCTGCTGCGCCAGCGGCAGCGAACGCACGGCCTCGGCGGCGGCGTCCACGGCGTGCGCCTGGTACAGGCCGATGAGTGCGGCCAGCACCAGGCCGATGGTCAGCAGCAGCTGGAACATGGCGGCGCCACGCCCGCGGCGCTCGGGGCTGAGCACTTCGGCCAGGTACAGCGGCACCACCACGCCGATCAGGCCGCCACTGACGCCCTGCAGCAGGCGGCCCAGCAGCAGCGGCGTGTAGCCCGAGGCCAGCGCCATGATCGGGATGGACGCGGTGAACAGCAGGCCGGCCAGCAGCATCGCGCCGCGGCGGCCGATCAGGTCGGCCACCATGCCGGCGAACAGCGAGGACAGCACACTGCCCAGCAGCACCGCGGCGACAACGAAACCGAGCTGCTGGCTGCTGAGCTGCCAGGCGTGGCTGGCGGTGGCTTCCAGGTAGGGCAGGGCGCCGGCGATGATGCCGATGTCGATGCCGTACAGCAGGCCGCCGAGGCCGCCGATGAACAGCAGGTAGCGTACGGGCCAGCGCGGGGCGGTGCGTGCAGTCATCGACAGGTTTCCTGTGCGGCGTTTCGGTGCGGATTGCTTTCTGTAGAGTCGAGCCATGCTCGACTGCTTTGCCGCGCCATGCGGTCAGTCGAGCATGGCTCGACTCTACAAATCGATTAGCCGCCCGCCGACGACCACCTGCTGCAGGCGCAGTCCGGCGTCCAGCACCACCAGGTCGGCACGGGCGTCGGGCGCGATGCGGCCGCGATCCTCCAGGCCAAGGTAGGCGGCAGGGAAGGTGGAGACACGTTGCGAGGCATCGGCCAGGTCCAGGCCCACCTGCACCAGATTGCGCAGTGCCTGGTCCATGGTCAGCGCACTGCCGGCCAGCGAGCCGGTGGCCAGGCGCACGCAGCCGCCGCACTTGTGCACGCGCTGTTCGCCCAGCGCGTACTCGCCATCGGGCATGCCGGTAGCGGCCGTGGCGTCGGTCACCGCGTACAGGCGCGGAATCGCGCGCGCGGCCAGCCGGATCACGCCGGGGTGGATGTGCTGCAGGTCGGGAATGATCTCGGCGTACTGGGCATGCGCCAGCGCGGCGGCGGCAATGCCCGGACGGTAGTGGTCGACGCCGGTCATGCCGTTGAACAGATGGGTGAAGCCCGAAGCACCGGCCTGCAGCGCGGCGACGCCTTCCTCGTAGGTACCGGCACTGTGGCCCAGCTGCACGCGGATGCCCATCGCTGCCAGCGCAGGAATCAGCGCGGTGTGCTCGCCGATTTCCGGCGCCAGGGTCATTACCCGGATCGGTGCCAGTGCATGCAGCTGCTGCACCCGTGCCAGCGTCGCCTCGATCGTGCGGTTGGGCTGCGCGCCCAGCCGCTGCGGGCTGATGAAGGGGCCTTCCAGGTGCACGCCGGCGATGCTGGCCGCCTCGGCATCGGGGGATGCCATCGTCGCGGCCACGCCCTGCAGGGCATGCTCGATCTCGTCCAGGCCGGCGGTCATGGTGGTCGCCAGCAGGGTGGTGGTGCCGAAGCGCAGGTGGGTGCGGGCGATGGTGCGGGCCACGTCGCCGCCCTGCATCAGGTCCACGCCGGCCGCGCCGTGCACGTGCAGGTCGATGAAGCCAGGCAGGATCACCGGCAGCTGCAGGTCATCGGCGCCGCTGTGGTCATCCACCTGCAGCTGGCGGATGTGCGAATCGAACTGGACGTGGCCACGGCGCCAGCCCAGCGGAGTCAGGATGCGGCCGTGCAGGCGGCGGGTGTCGGTCATGGCGGTGTCTCGGCGATGATCACTTCGGTGCCCAGCCGCTGCAGCCCCTCGCGGGTGGCATCGTCGATGCCGGCGTCGGTGATGATGGCGTGGATCTGGTCCAGCAGCGCGATGCGGTGCAGGCTGACGCGGCCGAACTTGGAGGCGTCGGTGAGCACCACGATGCGGCGCGCGCGCTCGACCATGCGGTGGTTGAGCCGGGCTTCGGCTTCATCGTGGGTGGTCAGGCCGAACTGCAGGTCCAGGCCATCCACGCCCAGGAACAGGGTGTCGAAGCTGTAGGAGTTGAGGCTGGCCTCGGCCTGGCTGCCCTGCAGCGACAGCGACTGCTGGCGCAGCAGGCCGCCGGTCAGCAGCACGGTGATGCCCGGCGCGTTGGCCAGTTCCCAGGCGATGTTCAGGCCGTTGGTCATCACCGTCACGTCGCGATGGCCGCGCAGGTGGCGGGCCAGGGTCATCGTGGTCGAGCCGGAGTCGATGATGATGTTGTCGCCGGCCTGCACCAGCCGCGCCGCGGCGGTGCCGATGGATTCCTTCAGCGGCAGGTTCAGCGCATCCTTTTCGTGGATGTCCTGTTCCTGCGGCGGCGTGCGCACCAGAGTGGCGCCACCGTGGGTACGGGTGGCCAGGCCCTGCGACTCGAAGTGGGTGAGATCGGCACGGATGGTCACCGCCGACACGCCGAAGCGCTCGACCAGATCGGCCACCTGCACCGAGCCATGCTCGATCAGCAGCTGCAGGATCTGTTGCCGGCGGGAGCGGGTGTTGCGCATGGCCATCTCTCGGTTTCGTCAGGAAAGGTAGAGATTAGCCGTTCGCAAGAACGGAGGCAGCCGAACTTGCGTTCTGCCTGCGGCTGCCGGCCCGGTTGGCGCTGCAGGCGCGGGCATATTCGCCCAGGCACTGGCCGATGCGGTGCTGCGCCAGCGCGCTGGGGGTATTGGCCAGGGTGCCTTCGCGCACGGCGCGGTACTGCTCGGGCAGGTACTGGCTGAGCAGCACCAGCGGGGGCGCCTGCTGTTCCAGGTTGGCGAACAGGGTCTGCACCGCCTGCAGCAATGCCGGTTCGCCCCAGTAGTAGCGGCAGCGGTCGCTGAAGGAGAAGCGGCGCAGCAGGCGCAGCTCGGCCTCGTCGCCCTGGTAATACGGCTGCCAGTACTTCGGCTGCGCCTGCATCACCTCGTCCAGCACCTGCGGCAGGCGCGAGCATTGTGCGTCCGGCAGCAGTTCGGCTTCGATGGCGGCCAGCGCGAACAGCGCCTCGCGGTAGGCGAACGTCGCCGCTGGGCCCACCTTGAGGATCGCGAAGTGGTCGCGCACCAGTGCGTGCAGGCCGCTCTCACGCTGGTAATCGGTGGAATGCGCTTCGAACACGATGCGCGGCTGCTGTTCGAGGAAATCCGCGAGCGCACTGGCGGCCGCCGGGTCGTACTCGTGCACGCTGCTGTGGTCGAAATCCACGCCTGGCTGCACCACCATCGCGATCACGCGCTGCCAGGCATCGCGCAGCTGCGGTGTATCGAAGGCCTGCTGGTGGATGGCCAGGGTCTGCGCGGCGGCGGCTGGCGTGGTCACCTGCAGGCCACCGGCCAGCGAGGCTTCGCCACCGGGCACCGGCACTTCGGTGCCGATGACATAGACCGGCGGCGGCAGGCCGTGTTCGGTGGCGGTGCGCTCGGCGATCTCGGCCAGCTCGGCCGAGCGCGCGGCAACGATGGCATCGGGCAGCGGCACCGGGTCATCGGCGCAGGACATGCTGCAGTCCAGGTGGATCTTGTGGAAGCCCGCGGCCACATAGGCCTCGATCAGCACGCGCGCGTGGGTCATCGCTTCGGCGGCCGGGCGCTTCTGCCAGGCATTCGGGCCCAGGTGGTCACCGCCGAGGATCAGCCGCTCGCGCGGGAAGCCTTCTTCATCGGCCAGCGCGCCGACGTAATCGCGGTACTGCGGCGGGGTCATGCCGGTGTAGCCGCCGAACTGGTCGACCTGGTTGGAGGTCGCCTCGATCAACAGCACGGTGCCGTGCGCCAGCGCCACGCGCATGGCCGCGCGCAGCACCTGTTCGTTGCTGCAGCAGACGCTGTACAGGCCGACGTTGGCACCGGCGCGGTGGGAAGCAAGCAGGGTCTGCAGCGGGGACATGGTCAGGCTCCGGTCGATCAGGAAAACGAGGATTGGCAGGCGAGCAGGGCGGCACCGCGTGCACCGCCGGCATCGCCGAAGCGCGGCGGCACGATGGGCGGCACCTGCGCGCCGTTGAACAGATGCGCGGCGACGGCGGCGGGCAGCAGCTGGTACAGCGGCGCGTACTGCGAAAGGCCGCCACCGAGCACGATGACGTGCGGGTCCAGCGCCAGCACCAGTGCGGCCAGGCTGTGGCCGAGCAGGTCGCGGTGGATGTCCAGCGCCTGCCGGGCACGCACATCGCCGGCCTCGGCCAGGGTGATCACTGCGCTGGCGTCGCGCGCGCTGCCGCCGAGATGGCGCTCGATCATCGCCACACCACTGCCGGACACGTAGCGCTCCACGCAGCCCTGCAGGCCGCAGCCGCAGTCCAGCAGGGGCAGGCCGTGGCGCTGCAGCAGGTGGCCGGGCACGCTCCAGTGGCCCCACTCGCCGGCCAGGCCGTTGAAGCCGGTCAGCAGGCGGCCCTGCAGGCAGAAGCCACCACCGGCACCAGTACCGAGGATGGCGCCGAACATGCTGGGGTAGCCGTCGGCAGCACCACCGTGCGCCTCGGACAACGCGAAGCACTGCAGGTCGTTGCCGAAGTGCAGCGGACGCTGCAGGCGGGCCTGCAGGTCCTGCGCCACGCACTGGCCGGTCAATGCCGGCACGTTCGCGCTCAACTGCCGGCCACTGCGGCGGTCGCGCACGCCGGGCAGGGCGATGCCGATGGCGGCGTCACTGCGGCCCAGCGTGGCATCGGCCTCGGCCACCAGCGCGACCACCGCCTGCAGGAAGCCGGCGTAGTCGCCCTGCGGCGTGGCCACGCGGCGGCGCCAGGTGACCTGCATCGCCGCATCGCACGCCACCAGCTCGATCTTGGTGCCGCCGATGTCGATGCCGTAGCAGGCGTGGGCGATCAGCTCAGCCATGGTGGATGGTGACGCCCTGGACGACGCGGTTGACGGTGCCGTCCGGGAACGGATTGTCCGGGGTCAGGCCCAGCGCGGCCGAACGCTGCAGCGCGAACAGCTGGGCAAAGCCGAGCCACACCGGCGCGAGCCACGGGTCGTCGAGCGCCGGTTCAAGCACGGGCACGCTGAGGGTATGGTCATCCTCGGCACCGATATCCGCATGCGGGCCGATCGCCAGCACCTGGCCGGCCACGCCGTCGCGGCGCAGTTCTTCCAGCAGGTCCTGTTCGTAGCGGCGTGCCAGCGGCTGCACGCTGCGCAGCACGACCACCAGGGTGTCGCCGTCCAGCGTGGACTTGGGGCCGTGGCGGAAGCCAAGCGGGGTATTCGCAAGGGCCAGCACGCGACCGGCGGTCAGCTCCAGGACCTTCAGCGCGCACTCGCGGGCCAGCGCTTCCAGCGGACCGCTGGCCAGGTAGATCACCCGGTTGAACGGGCGCTGCGCGAGAGCCGCGACCGGTGCATCCCACTGTGCCAGGCCTTCGCGGTCGAGCGCGGCGATCTGCTTCAGGCGCGCGACGCGTGACTCCCACGGCGAGCGGTCGAACACGGTCAGCGCGGCCAGCAGCATGCAGGTCAGGCTGCTGGTCATGGCGAATGCACGATCGCAGCTGGCCGAGGGCATCAGCAAGGTGCAGGTATCGCTGCGGCCGGCACCGCGGCGGGCCAGTTCGCCATCGGCGTTGCAGGTGATGTCGAGGAAGCGGGCATCGGCCACGTCGCTGCGCACGCGGTCGACCGCGGCCACGCTTTCCGGGCTGGAACCGCTGCGGCCGAACGACACCAGGAGGGTGGGGCGGTCGCGCTGCAGGTACAGCGCCGGGTGGGTCAGCAGGCTGGTGGTATGCACCACGCGCACCTCGGCCGGCCACTGCGCGTTGATCGCATCGGCCACCATCTCGGCGATGAAGCCGGAGCTGCCGGCGCCGGTGAACAGCACGCGCTGGTTGGGGTCGTTCAGGCTGTCGCCGAGGAAGGCCTGCAGGCGGTCGCGGGCACGCGACAGGTCCTGCGCAAGGGCTTCCCACAGCGCCGGCTGCTGGGCGATTTCGGTAGCGGTATCGGCTCCGCCGCGGCGCTGCCAGGCGGACACATCGGAAAGCAGGGTGACGTCCATTCGGAGGTTCCAGTTGGGCCAGCGCACCATCTGCGTTTTCTTTCGAAATGTCAAACATCGAAAGCAAAAAGAAAGAAGCGGGTCGGCCTGGCGTATCCGGGATGAGGCCGATCGCGAAACGCAAGAATCGGCCGGATGCCGTATCGCACAATGCTTAACAGGGGGTTGCAAGCGCTTACACAAAGTATTGCGGCGCACCAACTTTCGTTTCTATCAAATATATCTTCCTTTTTCCTTTCAGTTTATTGACATCTTTCGAATCACTGCCCTAGAGTCGGCCGCAACTGCTTTCGAAACGCCCGGTGAACGGGTTGGGAGTTCGTGTGGAGAACCGCATTCGTCGCTCGCAGCTGCTGCTGGCCCTGCTGCCGGCATTGATGCTGGCAGCGACATCGGCCCAGGCCGAGCCGGTCGGCAACCTGCGTTCGGTCAGCGCCAGTGACAGCCGTGACGGCGTGCACGGCTGGGATCTGCAGACCGACAGCGGCGCGCGCATCCGCATCGAACTGCCGGCCGCGGACATCATCCGCGTGCAGGCTGGCCGCAAGGGCACCCTGACCGGCGCCGGTGACAAGGCCGCGCCGATCGTGCTGCCGCAGCCCAAGGCCAACGTGCAGGCGCAGCTGGAAGAAGACGCACAGGAGATCCGCGTGCGCACCGACGCACTGGTGCTGCACGTGCAGCGGCAACCGCTGCGCCTGCGCCTGGAACGCCTGGACAACGGCCAGCCGACCGCGCTGTGGCAGGAACTGCAGCCGCTGGACCTGGATGCCGCGCAGAGCGTGCAGGTGCTCTCTTCGCAGGCCGACGAAGGCTACTTCGGTGGCGGCCAGCAGAACGGCCGTTACCAGTTCAAAGGCCGCGAACTGGAAGTGTCCTACTCCGGCGGCTGGGAAGAAGGTGATCGCCCGAGCCCGGCGCCGATGCTGCTCAGCAGCCGTGGCTGGGGCATGCTGCGCAACACCTGGAGCGATGGCAGCTACGACCTGCGCCAGGCCGACCAGGCCACCCTGCTGCACCGCGAAGACCGCTTCGATGCCTATTACTTCGTCGGTGCCGACCTGCCGAAGCTGATCGAACGCTATACCCAGCTGACCGGCCGCCCGAACATGGTCGCGCGCTGGGCGCTCTCCTACGGCGATGCCGATTGCTACAACGATGGCGACAACAGCAAAAAGCCCGGCACCGTGCCCGAAGGCTGGAGCGACGGCCCGACCGGCACCACGCCGGATGTGATCGACAGCGTGGCCAAGCAGTACCGCGAACATGACATGCCCGGTGGCTGGATCCTGCCCAACGATGGCTACGGCTGCGGCTACCAGAAGCTGCCGGAGACGGTGCAGGGGCTGGCGAAGTACGGCTTCCGCACCGGCCTGTGGACCGAGAACGGCGTCGACAAGATCGCCTGGGAAGTGGGCAAGGCCGGCACCCGCGTGCAGAAGCTGGACGTGGCCTGGACCGGCAAGGGCTACCAGTTCGCGATGGATGCCAACCGCCAGGCCTTCAACGGCATCCTCGACAGTTCCGACTCGCGCCCGTTCCTGTGGACGGTGATGGGCTGGGCCGGCATCCAGCGCTATGCCGTGGCCTGGACCGGCGACCAGAGCAGCAGTTGGGATTACATCCGCTGGCACGTGCCGACCCTGGTCGGTTCGGGCCTGTCCGGCATGGCCTACGCCAGCGGCGACGTCGATGCGATCTTCGGTGGCAGCGCCGAAACCTTCACCCGCGACCTGCAGTGGAAGGCGTTCACTCCGGTGCTGATGGGCATGAGCGGCTGGTCGTCGAACGCGCGCAAGCATCCGTGGTGGTTCGACGAGCCCTACCGCAGCATCAACCGCGATTACCTGAAGTTGAAGATGCGCCTGACCCCGTACATGTACGGGCTGGTGCACGAGGCCGCGCAGACCGGCGCGCCGCCGGTGCGTGGCCTGATGTGGGACAACCCGCGCGATCCGCATGCGCAGGATGAAACCTACAAGTACCAGTTCCTGCTCGGCCGCGACCTGCTGGTGGCGCCGGTGTACCGCAGCCAGGCGGCCAGCCGTGGCTGGCGCCGCGACATCCATCTTCCCGCCGGTGGCTGGATCGATTACTGGGATGGCCGACGCGTGCAGGCCGGTACCGAGGGTCGCCAGCTCGACCGCCAGGTGGATCTGGCCACGCTGCCGGTGTTCGTGCGTGCCGGCGCCATCCTGCCGATGTATCCGTCGATGCTGTTCGACGGCGAAAAGGCGCTCGATGAAGTGACCTTCGACCTGTACCCGCAGGGCGATGCGCAGTACACGCTGTACGAAGATGACGGCACTACGCGCCGCTACCAGAAGGGCGAGTCGAGCACGCAGGTGGTGCGCGTGCAGGCCCCGGCGCAGGGCAGTGGCCCGGTGCAGGTGCAGATCGACGCGGTGCAGGGCAGCTACAACGGCCAGCTGGCGCAGCGCCGCTACGGCCTGCGGGTGCTCAGCCGGCAGGCGCCGCGCGCGGTGCAGGCCGCTGGTCGCGCGCTGCCGGCGCTGGCCGATGCGGCCGCGTTCAACAACGGCAGCGAGGGCTGGTTCTTCGATGCCAAGGATCGCCGCGGCACGCTGCATGTGCGCACCGCCACGCAGGACATCCGCCAGCCGCTGCAGCTGCAGCTGGACTTCGCCGTCGCCGCTGCGGCCGGCGATGATGCCTTCCCGGCCGCACCGGTGCTGGGCCGCGAACTGCCGGCCGACAGCCTGCTGGTGGTCAACCGCCCGGCGGAAGAACCGGGCCACGCGCTGGAAAACGCCTTCGACGATGATCCCAACACCTGGTTCCGCAGCGTGCGCAACCAGGCCGTGCGTACCGGCGCGCACGAGTGGGTGGTCGGCTTCGGCGAGCGGAAGATGATCGACGGCATCGACATCGCCCCGCGCAACGACAAGAACTGGAAGCACGGCCAGGTCCGCGACTACGAGGTCTACCTGGGTGACAGCAATGGCGAGTGGGGCGAACCCATCGCGCGTGGCCGCCTGCAGTTGAAGGAAGGCGTACAGCGCATCGACTTCCCGGCGCATGCCGGCCGCCTGCTGCGCTTCCGCGTGCTGAGCGTGCAGAACCCCGAAGGCGACGGCGCCAGCAGCACCGATCCGATGGTCACCGCCGCACAGGGCAGCGCCCGCGCCTTCGATGCACTGCAGCCGCGCGATGTCGGTCCGATCGCGCTGTCCACCTTCCACATCCTCGAACACCAGGAACCGGAGCGACCGGCCCGGCAGCAGTATCTCTCCGAGCTGCCGGTGCCGGCCGCGCTGGCCAGCCAGGTCCGCGCCGACCAGTCCTTCCGGGGCGACGCCGGCCTGCGCATGAACGGCCTGCAGTTCCGCCGTGGCCTGGGCGTCGGTGGCAACAGCCGCATCGACCTGCGCCTGCAGGGCGGCTGGAACCTGCTGCGCGCCGATCTCGGCATCGACGATGCCTGCCGCAGCGCCGGGGGCCTGCAGTTCCAGGTCTGGGGCGATGGCCGCCTGCTGTACGACAGCGGCCTGGTGAAGGCACCCGGCGTGGTCAAGCCGGAACTGGATATCCGTGGTCTTTCCACCCTGAGCCTGCGCACGCTGGGTGCGCAGGGCAGCCAACCCGCCCAGGTCTGCGCCAACTGGGCCAACGCCGTGCTGATCGGCCAGGAGGGCGACTCCGCCAGCATCGTCGCCCCATGACCCCCACGTAACACCGCTCCTCCCCCGCCCATTCCGACTACGGCTCCAGAGCCGTGGCCCGGGAGCGTTTTGCCCGCCAATCGCTTTCGCGCCGCCCACCCGCCGCGCACCCCTGCCAGGAGAGAACCCCGATGTTGCCCGCACGCCACCCCCGTCCGCCCTGTCGTTCCTTCGCCCCGCTGTCGCTGGCCATCGCCGGCGTGCTGCTGTCGATCGCCCTGCCTGCTGCCGCCCAGGACAGCAAGGACACCGCCACCGACCTGGCCCGCATCGAGGTCACCGGCTCCAACATCCGCCGCACTGACGTCGAAACTGCATCGCCGGTGCAGGTGATCAGCAAGCAGGACATCCAGAACATGGGTGCGCGCACGCTGCTGCAGGTGCTGGACAACCTGCCGGCCGCACGGCCCGCGCAGCAGGATTCGCGCTCGCTGTTCACCGGTTCGGACGGCGCCTCGCAGGCCAACCTGCGTGGGCTGGGTGCACAGGGCACGCTGGTGCTGCTGAACGGTCGCCGCCTGTCGTACTACGGCGCACCGGCGGGCTTCCAGACCCAGTTCGTCAACATCGATGCCATTCCCGCCGCCGCCATCGAACGCATGGAAGTGCTGACCGACGGCGCCTCGGCGGTGTACGGCACCGATGCGGTGGCCGGCGTCATCAACGTGATCACCAAGCGCAATTTCCAGGGCGCGGAGATCAACTTCACCAACGACACCTCCTCGCGCATCGATTCCTACGGCGAGCGCCAGGCCAGCATCACCGCCGGCTTCGGCGATCTGACCGAGAACCGCTTCAACGTCTATGGCGCGGTGAACATGTACCGCCGCGACGCGATTCCGCTCAGCGATTTCTACGACAAGCGGCCCAGCCAGTACTACGTCAACAACCCCAATTACCTCAGCGGCCTGCGCCTGGGCGTGGGCAGCAAGCCTGGCGAGTTCAATCCGGGCACCTACTTCGCTTTCGATCCGGTCACCGGCCGCCGCGTGCAGGAAGCCGCACCGGGCTGCCAGAACGTGCTGCAGGGCCAGGCCGCCGGCCCCAGCTGCGTCTGGGAAACGTGGATGAACAACGAGATCGACGCGGGCGCCAAGTCCGAGCGCAACACCGCCTACCTCAACGGCACTTTCCTGGTGGGTGACAACACCGAGATCTTCGCTGAGGCCACCTATACCGATATCGACCTGCGCGCCAACGGCGGCACGCCACGCACCTACAGCACCACCACCGGCAACCCCAGCAGCTGGTTCTCGCGCGATACCGGCAACACCGTCAACCAGTTCCTGTACCCGTACCTGGGCCCGAACAACGAATACAACCACGCCAGCCCCGAACTGAAGGCGATGATGGGCGGCGTGGTCGGCCTGCAGTACCTGCTGCAGGATGCTGGCGCCAACTACTTCGGCCAGCGCAACACCGACCAGAGCTACCGCGTGCTGACCGGTGCGCGTGGCAACGTCGGCGACTGGAACTGGGAAACCGCGTTTGCCACCGCAGGTTCGCATTCCACCACCTACCAGACCATCAACGTCAACCTGAAGGGCTTCGAGAAGGCCTTTGGCCCGTACTCGGTGGATCCGGGCACCGGCCGCGTCATCATCTCCGACCACCCCGCCTATAAATTCGGCGAGATCAGCGAGGCCAACGCTGCGCTGATCCGCGAGGCCTTCCCGACCTTCGACATCCAGTCCTGGACGCGCCTGCATACCCTGGACGGCAAGATCGAAGGCCCGCTGTTCCAGCTGCCGGCCGGTGAAATGCGTGCGGCGTTCGGCTTCAACGCCAGCCGCGAAACCTTCTATACCCCGGGCAACCCGGATGCCGCCGCCGGCCTGATCACCCAGCAGGGCGGTTCGTGGTTCGATGGCGCGCGCAACACCTACGCGCTGTTTGCCGAAACGGTGGCGCCGATCACCGACAAGCTGGAACTGGACGCCGCGCTGCGCGTGGACAAGTACCCCAACTTCAGCGCCAACGTCGCGCCGAAGATCGGCTTCAAGTACCAGGCCTTCGACCAGTTGATGCTGCGCGGTACGTACTCCACCGGCTTCCGTGCGCCCAGCCTGGCCGAGTCGGGCAGCGGTGGTGTGTTCGCCCAGCTGGGTGGCTACCGCGATGAAGTGCGCTGCGCCGAGACCAACGCCATTGCCGATCTGCTGCGGCAGTCGCAGCGTGCGGGCGATGTGGACCTGGGCAAGAGCCTGGCCAACGCCGACTGCAGCCGCACCGTGGCCCGCATGACTCAGCCCAACCAGGACCTGAAGCCGGAGAAGGCCAAGATCGCCACCCTGGGCTTCGTCTACGAGCCGGCCAGCTGGCTGTCGGTGTCGGCCGACTACTGGTTCATCTACCGCAACAACGAAATCGTCGCCCCGGATTTCAGCCGGGACACCGACATCATCTCTTCCACTCGTTCGCCGATCACCGATGCCGACCGCGCCAATCTGGCGCAGCTGGCGGCGATGTGCGCCGCCCCGGCCAGCGGCGTGAGCTGCCCGGCCGTGCTGCCCGGCTACAGCGTGGGCAACGTGGCCAGCGTGGTGGGCCAGTACAAGAACCGCGGCAAGACCCTGGTCGACGGCTTCGACATCGATGCACGCAGCCGCTTCTCGCTGGGTGAATGGGGCGGGCTGAACGTCGGCCTGGCCGCCACCATCGCCAACCGCAACCGCTACTACATGGATGATGAAAGCGGCTGGTACTACGGCGACGTGGTGGGCTATTACAACAACCCGCGCCTGCGGGCCACGCTCAACGCCGACTGGACCTACAAGCAGGTGACCACCAGCATGTTTGTCAACTACGTGGGCGGCACCAAGTGGGCGCGCGACCGCGTGGACGAAGTGGACAACAACAAGGACACCTGCACCGCCGGCTTCCTGGCCCTGGAGGCCAGCAAGTGCGACGGCGCACCGTCGTGGTGGACCGCCAACCTGAGCGTCACCTGGCGCCCGGACGACGCCTGGAATCTCAGCTTCACGGTGAAGAATCTGTTCGATCGCCTGCCGTTCTACGATCCGAACAGCTTCCTGGGCGATTCCAGCGACTACGCCACCATCTTCGGCCGCGGCTACAGTGTGACCGTCGGCTACCGGTTCAAGTAATTCCGTTCGTGTGACCCGGGTGTGCCGGTCGTGGCCGGCGCACCTTCAAGAGGAGAGTGTTTGCCATGAAGCGTAGGGAATTCATCGCGGCCAGTGCCGCCGTCGCCGCCAGCAGCCTGCTGCCACAGACGCCCGCCTGGGCGGCCGGCCGCAAGGTGCGCCTGGCCCTGATCGGCACCGGCATGCGTGGCCTGGTGCTGCTGAAGGAGCTGGTGCGGCGCGACGATGTGGAGGTGGTCGCGCTGTGTGACATCGAGCCGATCATGCTGGGCCGCGCCGTGGACATGGTGGCCAAGGCCGGCAAGCCCGCGCCGAAGACCTACGGCCAGGACCGCGACACCCACGCGTGGAAGCGCCTGCTGGAACAGAAGGGCATCGATGGCGTGATCATCGCTACGCCGTGGGAGTATCACGCACCGATGGCGATCGCCGCGATGCAGGCCGGCGTGGCCGTGGGCTGCGAAGTGGTGGCCGGCATCACCCTGCAGGACCACTGGGATGTGCTGAAGACTCAGCTCAACACCGGCACCCCGTACATGCTGCTGGAAAACGTCTGCTACCGCCGCGACGTGATGGCCGCGCTGCAGATGGTGCGGCAGGGCCTGTTCGGCGAGCTGGTGCACCTGCAGGCGGGCTACCAGCACGACCTGCGTGGAGTGAAGTTCAACTCCGGCGACCCCAACCAGCCCTACGACAGCGGCGTGGAGTTCGGCCCGAAGGGCTGGAGCGAAGCGCGCTGGCGCACCGAGCATTCGGTGCAGCGCAATGGCGAGCTGTACCCCAGCCATGGCATCGGCCCGTGCGCGATGTACACCGGCATCAACCGTGGCAATCGCTTCACCCACATCAATGCGTTCGCCACCAAGGCGCGCGGCCTGCACGACTACACCGTGGCCAAGAGCGGTGGCACCACCCACCCCAGCACGAAGGTGAAGTTCAAGCTGGGTGACATCGTCACCACCACCCTAGCCTGCGAAAACGGCGAGACCATCCTGCTGCAGCACGACACCTCGCTGCCGCGCCCGTATTCGATGGGCTTCCGCGTGCAGGGCACCAAGGGCCTGTGGATGGACGTGAACCAGTCGATCCACATTGAGGGCCGCAGCCCGCCACACCAGTGGGAAGCGTTCAAGACCTACCAGGACCAGTACGAACACCCGCTGTGGAAGCAGAATGCCGATACCGCCGCCAGCGCCGGCCACGGCGGCATGGACTGGTTCGTCATCCACGCCTTCGTGGAAGCGCTGAAGGCCAAGGCGCCGATGCCGATCGACATCTACGATGCGGTGACCTGGAGTGCGATCACGCCGCTGTCCGAGCAGTCGATCGCCAACAGCTTCCAGACGCTGGAATTCCCGGATTTCACCGCCGGCGCGTGGAAGCAGCGCAAGCCGATCTTCGCATTCGACGGCAAGTACTGACCGGCTTTTGTAGAGTCGAGCCATGCTCGACTGCTTTCAATGCAACGCCGGGCCATGCCCGGCGTTGCTGGCGGATCCCCTGTAGAGCCGAGCCCACGCTCGGCTGCTGTCCTCGCCGCCTCCATTACACTACGGGCCAACCCAAGGACGGCGGAATCCCAACCCATGGCATGGCAGAAGATCATCGACCTGCCGGACCAGCGTTTCATCGGTCCGTACGGCATCGAGTACTGGCGCGTGCACGACGGCCAGGTCTTCCACCAGGGGCGGCCGCTGCGCAAGGCCGACGCCGCGAGCTTCGAGTTCATGCCGGCGCCCCACTTCATCGGCCGCGATGCACACGCGGTCTACCACGCGTGGAGCCGCCTGCCCGCCATTGACCGCGACAGCTTCCGCCAGTGCGGCGCGTACTGGTTGGATGACCACGCCGTTTACTTCCAGTACGAGACTTCGCTGAAGGCGCTGCCCGGGGCGGAGTGCACGACGTTCCGTGATCTCGGCGGTGGCTATGGTGCCGATAGCGAGGGGGGCTGGTACTGCGGCCGGCGGATGAAGCATTGCCTGCGCGGCGACCTGCTGCAGGGCGTGCCGCAGGAGCCGCTGTACGCCTTCGATGACAGCAACGTCTACTGCGACGGGAAGCCGCTGCCCAGAGTGGATCGCGCGCGCTGGCGGCTGCTGGGCGGGTACTTTTCGGGCGATGGCAGCCGGGTCTATTACCTGGAACGGAAGCTGCCGCGGGTGGATGCGGCGACGTGGCGCTGGCTGGAGGGGAGTTGGTCGCGGGATGCGACGCAGTTGTTCAGCATGCATCTGGTGGAGAGGGATGCCGGGGTGCGGGCGCTGCATGGGTTGGCCGCAGCACCCTGAAAGACAGGAGACGAGACCCGATGGTGGAAGGACGGAACGTGGTGGAACTCCAGGCCGATAGCGTGGTGTTCTACTCCAGGCAGGATGAGGCGAGCTTCTTCGCGAGGCTGCAGGAGCTGCCCTGCGTGGTCGACGTTGCCGGGATGGGGCGGACTCTCCATATCCAGGTGGATCGCCAGCGGGTGGATGACGAGGCGCTGAGGGAGCTCCTGGCGCTGTTCCATCGCTACCAGGTGGACATGCGGCAGTTGAGGGTGTTTGACGAGCGGCGCTTCGCACGCTGGTTCAGACGACGCCAGCGCTACTGGCACGACGCCGTGTTCGGGCAACAGGGGCGCGCCGGGATCGTCGAGTGAGGTGGGAGGGCGCCGCTCGACGCTTGGTGCTTCGGCCGGACACGGCGTCGCGCGGCCGATGCTGCAGGCCATGGTGCGTGTGGGGCCGGGGCTCCTGCGCTGATGAGGGCAGGGAAAGATGGCGCGCCCGGAGGGATTCGAACCCCCGACCAATGGCTTCGGAAGCCACTACTCTATCCGGCTGAGCTACGGGCGCGTTGTACGGCCACCACCGGTTATCCGGCGGTAGCGGGGGATTCTAGCGGACTCCGCGACAAAAATCTGCCCTGGCCGGCGGCGCCTGGCCCTGCCAAGGCGGGGCGCCGTCCGACTAGAGGCCTCGAAGTCAGTCGTTTCCGAACAGATCCCGGGTGTAGACCTTCTCTGAGACGTCCGAAATCTCCGGCGACAGCCGGTTGGCCAGGATCACGTCGCACTCTGCCTTGAAACGCTCCAGGTCATTGTTGACCCGGGAATTGTAGAAGTGCGGAACCTGCAGGACCGGCTCGTGGACGACCACCTCGATACCCTTGGCCTTGATGCGCTTCATCACGCCCTGGATGGCCGAGGCGCGGAAATTGTCCGAGCCGGATTTCATCACCAGGCGATAGATGCCGACCACCTTGGGCGAACGCTTGATCACCTCGTCGGCGATGAAATCCTTGCGGGTGCGGTTGGCTTCCACGATGGCGTGGATCAGGTTCTGCGGCACGTCGCTGTAGTTGGCCAGCAGCTGCTTCGTGTCCTTCGGCAGGCAGTAGCCGCCGTAGCCGAACGAAGGGTTGTTGTAATGGCTGCCAATGCGCGGATCCAGGCTCACACCATCGATGATCTGGCGCGTGTCCAGCCCATGCGAGGCAGCGTAGGTGTCCAGCTCGTTGAAGTAGGCAACGCGCATGGCGAGGTAGGTGTTGGCGAACAGCTTGATCGCCTCGGCCTCGGTGGAATCGGTGAACAGCGTGGGCACGTCCTTGCTCACCGCGCCTTCCTGCAGCAGCGCGGCAAACGTCTCGGCGCGCTCCGAACGTTCGCCCACGATGATGCGGCTCGGGTGCAGGTTGTCGTACAACGCCTTGCCTTCGCGCAGGAACTCGGGCGAGAAGATGATGTTGCCGGTGCCGAAGCGTTCGCGAAGCTCGTCCGTGCAGCCCACCGGGATGGTGGACTTGATGATCATCACGGCGTCGGGATTGATGGCCACGACATCGCGGACAACCGACTCCACCGACCCGGTATTGAAATAGTTGGTCTGCGGATCGTAATCCGTAGGCGTGGCGATGATCACGAACGCGGCGTCAGCGTAGGCATCCTTCGGATCCAGCGTCGCCCGCAGGTTCAGGGACCGCTGCGCCAGGTACTCCTCGATCTCACGATCTTCGATCGGCGCCTTGCGGGAATTGAGGAGCTGGACGCGGTCCGCGTCGATGTCGAGCGCGACCACCTCGTGGTTCTGCGCAAACAGAACCGCATTGGAGAGGCCGACATAGCCGGTGCCGACGACGGCGATCTTCATCTGAATTCCTTTTGCAGCCAGCGAAGTCTTGGGGGAGACCGACCCGGCTGGAAGGGCCCGGGTGGGGGCCGCAATACTACTACACGGACCTGAACTGCCCGGGTTGCAGCGCTGCAGCACCAACGCAGGAGTATCCTATCCCCATGGCTGACACCCCCCTTTCCGCGCCGCATCCGGCGCCGACGCCGCGCTGGCGTCACTACTGGTCCCTGATGCGCGCCGATCGACCGATCGGCACCCTGCTGCTGCTGTGGCCCACCTGGTGGGCGCTGTGGCTGGCCACCGGCGGCCTGCCGCCGCTGTGGACGCTGTTCGTGTTCACCGCCGGCGTCTGGCTCACCCGCTCGGCGGGCTGCGTCATCAATGACTACGCCGACCGCTGGCTGGACCCGCACGTGGAACGCACCAGGTCGCGGCCGCTGGCGACCGGCGCGATCAGCGGCCGTGCGGCGCTGGCGCTGTTCGCCGTGCTGATGCTGGTGGCCTTCGGCCTGGTGCTGACGCTCAACTGGCTGACCATCGGCCTGAGCTTCATCGGCGTGTTCCTGGCCGCCAGCTACCCCTACCTGAAGCGCTACACCCACCTGCCGCAGGTCTACCTGGGCATGTCCTTCGGCTGGGGCATCCCGATGGCCTTCGCCGCCGTGCAGGGCGAGGTGCCGATGCTGGCATGGCTGCTGTATGCGGGCAACATCCTGTGGTCCACCGCGTATGACACCTGGTACGCCATGGTCGACCGCGAGGACGACCTGAAGATGGGCTCGCACTCCACCGCCATCCTGTTCGGCGAGCTGGACCTGGTCATCCAGGGCGTGCTGTACGCGCTGTTCTTGGCAACGATGGCCCTGGTGGGTGTGCGCGGCGGGCTGGGCGGGTACTACCTGGCCGGCGTGGCCGTGGCCGCCGTGCTGGTGGTGTACGAATTCTGGATCTGCCGCAACCGCGAGCGCGGCCCGTGTTTCAAGGCGTTCCTGCACAACAACTGGGTGGGCGCGGCGCTGTTCGCCGGCATCGCCGTGGACCTGGCGCTGCGCTGAGAAGCACAGCCGAGCGTAGGCTCGGCTCTACAGGGGGCAACCCCGGTAGCGCCCGAGCCCATGCTCGGGCGGCGGCGCGCAGCGCCGGGCATCCCGCCAGCTACGACCAATAGGTGGCTGACAGCCCGCACCCTACCGCCCAGAATCGGTCCATCGAACCTGGGAGGGTAGGCGATGGCCTCGTCAGCAACGGCAGCAGCACAGGACGGCTGGATGGCGCGCGCAGCGCTGCGCTCGGCCGCCTGGGCGGAAAGGTGGTTCCCCGACGCGTACGTGTTTGCGGTGCTGGGCGTGGTCATCGTCGCGGTGGCGGCGATGGGCTTCGGCTCGACCCCGCAGGCCACGGCCAGTGCCTTCGGCGACGGCTTCTGGAGCCTGATCCCCTTCACCATGCAGATGGCCTTCGTGGTCATCGGCGGCTATGCGCTGGCCACCGCGCCGGTGGTGGCGCGCTTCATCGATTTCCTCGCGCGGGTGCCGCGCACCGGCCGCGGTGCCGTGGTCTACGTCGGCCTGGTCAGCATGCTGGCCTCGCTGCTCAGCTGGGGCTTCTCGCTGGTGTTCGGTGGCCTGCTGGTGCGCGCGCTCGCCCGCCGCACCGAGCTGCGCATGGATTACCGCGCTGCCGGTGCCTCGGCCTACCTGGGCCTGGGCGCGGTGTGGGCGATGGGCCTGAGCTCCTCGGCCGCGCAGCTGCAGGCCAACCCGGCCAGCATGCCGCCCGGCCTGGTGGAAATCACCGGCGTGCTGCCCTTCACCGAAACCATCTTCCTGTGGCAATCGATCGCGCTGACCGCAGTGCTGATCCTGGTCTCGCTGCTGATTGCCTGGCTGACCGCGCCGGCTGCGGGCAGTGCACGCACCGCCGAGGATTTCCCCGGTGCCGCACAGGCCGAGCCCGAGCCGCTGCAGCAGCGCACGCGCCCAGGCGAATGGCTGGAATACAGCCCGCTGCTGACCGTGCTGCTCTCGCTGCTGGCCTTCGGCTGGCTGTTCAACGAGTTCGCCAACAAACCGGTGGTCACCGCCATCGCCAACCTCAACACCTACAACTTCCTGTTCATTTCGCTGGGCCTGCTGCTGCACTGGCGCCCGCGCAGCTTCCTCAACGCGGTGGCCAAGGCGGTGCCCAGCACCACCGGCGTGCTGATCCAGTTCCCGCTGTACGGCGGCATCGCGATGATCCTCACCCATGCCGCCGGCGGCGACGGGCAGACTCTGGCGCATCGCCTGTCCAGTCTGTTCGTGCACGTGGCCAGCACCGATACCTTCGCCCTGGTGATGGGTGTCTACTCGGCGGTGCTGGGCTTCTTCGTGCCGTCCGGTGGCGGCAAATGGATCATCGAAGCGCCGTACGTGATGCAGGCCGCCAACGAACTGAAGGCGCACCTGGGCTGGGCGGTGCAGGTCTACAACGCGGCCGAGGCGCTGCCGAACCTGATCAACCCGTTCTGGATGCTGCCGCTGCTGGGCGTGCTGGGCCTGAAGGCCCGCGACATCGTCGGCTTCACCTTCATCCAGCTGCTGGTGCACATCCCGCTGGTGCTTGGCCTGCTGTGGCTGCTGGGCATGACCCTGACCTATGTGCCGCCGGTGATGCCGTAGCGCCTGCGGGGTTGTAGAGCCGAGCACATGCTCGGCTGCTCGTAACAACAGCCGAGCGTGGGCTCGGCTCTCCATCAGCCGGCTGCCGCCTGCTTCTCGATCTCCGCCTTGCGCAGCAGGAACCGCTGCACCTTGCCGCTGGGCGTCTTCGGTACCTGCACCACGAACTCCACCTGGCGCGGGTAGGCATGCGCGGACAGCCGATGGCGCACGTGCTGCTGCAGTTCGTGCGCCAGCGCGTCGCTGCCCTCGAACCCGTGACGCAGGATCACGAAGGCTTTGACGATCTCGGTTCGCTCCGGATCGGGCACGCCGATCACCGCCACCTCGGCCACCGATGGATGCTCCATCAGCGCGCTCTCCACATCGAACGGGCCGATGCGGTAGCCGGACGAGGTGATGAGGTCATCGGAGCGGCCAATGAAACTGATCGAGCCGTCGTCCTCGCACTCGACCGAATCGCCGGTGCGGTAGTAGCCATCGGCGATGGCCGGCGTCTCCGCCTGGTAGTAGCCGGTGAACCACATGATCGGCGACTGCTTCAGGTCCACCGCGAGGATGCCGGGCGTGCGCGGTGGCAGCTCGTTGCCCTGGTCGTCCAGCACCGCCACGCGGTAGCCGGGCATCGCAAAGCCCGACGACCCCGGACGCACGCTGTGGGCCAGTGCGTGGTGGTTGTTGACCACCATGCCGGTCTCGGTCTGCCCGTAGTGGTCCAGCACCGTGGTCTGCAGGTGCTCGGCAAACCAGCGGGCGATTTCCGGGTTCAGCGGTTCGCCGGCGCTGCTGACCACGCGCAGCTGGCCCTTGATGCCGGCACTGGCGGCGGGGCCGGCAGCAATGATCTGCCGGTACGCGGTGGGCGAACCGGCCAGGTTGGTCACCCCCAGCTGGCCGATGATCGTGTTCAGGCCATGCACGCTGAAGCCGGCTTCGCTGAAGGTGGTGGCATGGCCAAGCATCAGCGGGCCGATCACCGCGTAGTACAGGCCGTAGGCCCAGCCGGGATCGGCGATGTTCCAGAACACATCGTCGGCGCGCAGGTCCACGGCCAGTTCCATGTAGCTGGCAAACGCCATCATCGCGCGCAGCGGCACGGGCACGCCCTTGGGGCTGCCGGTGGTGCCGGAGGTCGAGAGCAGGGCCATCAGCGCATCGCCCGGCAGCAGCACGGGCTCCAAAGTTGGCGCGGCCGCCGCGGTGGCAGCACGCCAGTCGATGTCACCCTCGCGCAGTGCCTGGCCGGGCGTCAGCACGGTGGCCACCTGCGGGCAGGCATCCAGTTCGTCCAGCTTGCCGCGGTGCGCATTGTCGGTCACCACCAGGCGGGTGTGGCCGGTCTTCAGGCGGCTTTCGATGGCCTTGGGGCCGAACGCGGTGAACAGCGGCTGGTAGACCGCGCCAATGCGCCAGGTGCCGAGGATGGTGGCCAGCAGGTCGGGCGTGCGCGGCAGCAGGCCGGCCACCACATCGCCAGGGCCGACACCGGCGGCACGCAGCACCTGGGCGGCGCGGGCGGCGGCATCGCGCAGGTCATCGAAGGTGTACAGGTGCAGCGCACCCTGTGCGTCGATCCAGCGCAGGGCCAGTCGATCACTCCCGCAGTAGCGGTCACAGCACTCCACGCAGGCATTGAGGCCCTCGTCCGGGCGCCCTTGGAACCGGGCCTGCCACTGCGCGATATCGAAGTGGTCGCGGGCTTCATCGTAGGAAGGACGTACTGCGGTCTGCGGGGCCATGCGCGTCTCCGGCGGGTGTCCGCCTGACCATAGCGGTGCCGCGCGCGGCTGCAAATGGGACCTTGGGATGAGGCCGTCATGCGCGCGTCACACGTGCCAAGGCCGCTGAATGCGGCTGGTGCCGTGCGGGCACGAGCACATGCACACGCCGCATGAATCCTTCAGGGGCTTGTGCGGCAAGGGGCGCGCGGTGTTTTTGCGGGCGCGTGAACGCCAGGCTAGCTGGGTTGCAACGCATGGTTAACCTTCGGCTGCAGACGATGGCCCCGTCCACCGCATTCCGCGCGTGGCTTCGGAGACACGGACATGGCACAGCAGAACCAGCAGAACCAGCAGAACCAGAAAGGTCAGCAGAACCAGCAGGGTCAGCAGAACCAGCAGGGTCAGCAGAATCAGCAGGGTCAGCAGAATCAGCAGGTTCGTGACCAGCAGCAGCAACAGCAGCAGGACCAGCAGAAGCAGGACCAGCAGCAGAAGCGCAACCAGCAGCAGGGCGGCAACGACGAAGAAGAATGAGCCCGGCCCCCGCCAGCTCTGAACGCTGAAGCCCCGCCTCGTGCGGGGCTTCGCTTTTTAGAACATGCCGATTCAAAAGCACGCCCACCCGTTCCAGCACCGCGCTGGCGGCCATGTCGTTGGGGTTGGTGCCGGGCAGGCCCTGCGGCACGTCCATGCCCATGCCGCGGTACAGGTCCACCCAATGCTGGGCGATCTCCCCGGTCTGCAAGTTGCGGAAGTTCATCGGCTGCAGCGCGAACACATGGTGGGCGCGGAAGGCACGCTCGATGAAATCCGAGCAGTAGTAGCTGTCCTCGTTCAACACATAGGCCGTGTTGTACGGCTTGCCCAGCATCGTGCGCGCCTTGGCGACCGCATCGGCGATTGCACCGGCCGGCGCCGCACGCAGCCGGTACACCACGATCTGCCGCTGCTTGCCGCGCGCGTCGCGCTGGAAGTCCACCAGCGTCTGCTGCCGCGAGCCCTTCTCATCGGCATGCAGTACCTGCCAGCCATGCGCACCGGCAGCCACCAGGGCCACGTGGTCGAAGCTGGTTGCGCCCTGCGTGGCGGTGGCATCGTCGATGGCCGCACTCAGGCCGCTGTGCCCGGCGGTGACGAACAGCAGGTCGCCCTCGCGCACCTGCACGCCTGCGGCGAGCGCGGTCGAGAAAGGGGAGAGCAGCAGGCCGATGACCAGCAGGAAGGTGCGCACGGGAAACCAGGGTCGGGCGGGAGCGGGCTAGTCTACCCCCGCGGCCCGCGGCAGTTCGTGGCCACGGATGTGGAAGCGCAGTCAACCCGACCGTGGCTATGCTTGCCTGCCCCGCGCCAGGCACCCGCGCGACCGACCCGGAATCAGGAGGATCCCTTGAACCAGCTTCACTACGCCGCCCTGGCACTTGCCCTCGGGCTTGCGCTGTCGGCCTGCAAGCCCGCGCCACAGGCAACACCGGCCGAAGCTGCGGCGCCGGCCCCGGCCAGCACGGCCGCCACCGCCAGCGCCCCGGCCGCGCCGGTTGCCGCCCCGGCCGATGCGGGCACGCAGTGCCCCCACCCGGTCTTCGAGGAGTTCCTCGCGCACTTCGGTCATGAGATCGCCCTGCAGGAAGCGGCCACGGCCGATCCGCTGGTGGACAGCTACATCGATGCCGGCGCCGAGCCCGAACCGGCCACGGTTCAACGCCCCCTGGCGCTGGCTGACGTCGAGTGGCCGGTGATGCCGGACCCGGCCACGCTGAAGGGTCGCGGCCGCGAAATGCAGGTCACCGCCCTCGCCGATGGCCAGATGCAGGTGCAGATGCGCACCCCTGACACCAGCGACCAGCAGACCTACACCTTCGCCCGCAGGCCGTGCTGGCAGCTGGTCAAGCGTGAAGACGAATCGATCTGACCCTGCCGCAGGTTGGGTAATGGCGTAGAGTCGAGCTTGCTCGACTGCTTCTGCCAGGCGCAGTCGAGCATGGTTCGACTCTACAAAGGACGTTGTCATGAACACCCGCAGGATGCGATCGATCACCGCCAGCGTGCTGCTGCTCGCCACAGGCGCGCTCAGCGCGCAGACGCTGCACGCCGACGACAGCGGCTGGTTCGCCGATGCGGCGGCCGAACAGGCGGCACGCACCAGACTCTCCGCTGCTGTCGCCACACTGCGCGATGCCGGCCCGACGGACCCCGCCACGCGCGTACAGCAGGCCGAGCGCCTGCTCGGCGAATGCCAGCGTCATCGCGCCTACCTGCACCTGCAGGCCGCCCGCAATGCACGTGACTCCCGCCCGGTGCAGGCGCAGCGGGCCGTCGCGGATGTATGCGATG
Source organism: Stenotrophomonas sp. SPM (assembly GCF_003105135.1). Taxonomy (NCBI): domain Bacteria; kingdom Pseudomonadati; phylum Pseudomonadota; class Gammaproteobacteria; order Lysobacterales; family Lysobacteraceae; genus Stenotrophomonas; species Stenotrophomonas sp. SPM. Next base: position 39,064 of record NZ_QETL01000002.1, read on the forward strand.
ACGCCGCCGGAATCGCGCGCAAGGCGTTGGTCGATGCACCGGCCGACGCGCGCTGGGTGGCGCCCTATGCCTGGCTGCGCACGCGCGCGCTGGGCAACACCGGCATCTCCACGACGCCGCCTGCCGCAGGCGTGGAAGATGCCGTGGACGAGGTTGCCAGCCCGGCCCTGGATGCATTCGCACGCCTGCAGCGGCAGCTGCTGCAGCACGCCAGCTATCCGTCGTTCCCCAGCAACGGCGGACTGCTGGACAGCCGCAAGGACAGCACGGCGCTGTCACGGCACCCGGACCGTGCGCTGCGCGAGGCCGGCTGGAAGGGCTACTGGCAGGGCGTGGCATCGCAGCGCGAGGCCATGGCCAGCACGCTGCTGGCGCTGGTGCAGGTCAACGATCGCGCCTCGCAACTGCAGGGGGATGGCAGCGCCCCCGAGCACAGCTACCGCCGCATGGGCCTGGACCCGGACGCGGTACAGGCCACCCTGGCCGCCGTGCAGCGCCATGCTTCGCAGCGCCGTGCCTACCAGCACGAGCTTTTGCGGCATGCCGAGCATATGGGCATGGCCGACCCGCAGATCTGGGATCTCAGCCTGCCCGATGCAGGCTTCGTACCGCCGGTCCTCACCCTTGAGCAGGTGCGCGATACCGCCACCGATGCGATGCGCGGGCTGGGACCCGCGTACGCCGGTGGAGTACGCGCACTGCTCGACCCGGCGCAGCGGCGCATGGACATGGCCCCGACGCTGGGTCCGCGTAGCGCCGACGCCTTCCCGGTAACAGCTCCAGGTGTGCCCTCCCTGCTGTTCGTCGGCCAGCGCGGTGGCACGCTGGAAAGTGATGTGGAGGTCGTGCACGAGGCCGGGCATGCCGTGCATGGGCAATGGATGGAGCGTGGGAACGTGTCGGCGTTCTATCGCAATGGCACGTCGTGGTTGAACGAGGCCTACGCGATCTTCAACGAGCTGGAATTCCGCGACCAGCTGTACCAGCAGGCGCAGGACCCCCGCGCCAAGGCGTACTACCTGAAGTCGCTGCTGGATGACATCGTGCTGCAGCTGTTCATCGCCTCCGAGGAGGCGCAGCTGGAGCAGTCGATCTACCAGGGCGTGGCCGCCGGCACGCTGGGTACGGCCGATGACCTCGATGCGCTGACACTGAAGGTGCTGTCCGGTTACGGGATGATGGCCGATCGCTACCCGGCACTGGGTGCCACCTGGGAAACCAAGCGGCTGATGTACGAAGATCCACTGTATCTGGCCAACTATCTGTTCGCCGGCCTGGTTGCCGTGCAGCTGTACGTGCAGGAGCAGCAGGATCCGCAGGGCTTCCGCCAGCGCTTCCTGGCCGTGTTGTCCGAAGGCTTCGACCGCGCGCCACAGGAACAGGTGGCGCAGCTGCTGGGCCACGCACCGGACTGGTCAGCGCTGGTGGATGCGGACCTGCAGGTGTTCGACGCCCAGGTGTCGCGCCTGCAGGCGCTGCATGCGGAGATCGAAGCCGGCGCCATGTAGAGTCGAGCCATGCTCGACTGGTCTTGGCATTTGTAGAGTCGAGCCATGCTCGACTGCTCTTGGCATTTGTAGAGTCGAGCCATGCTCGACTGCTCTTGGCATTTGTAGAGTCGAGCCATGCTCGACTGCCTCTGTCAGGCGAAGTCGAGCATGGCTCGACTCTACACAAGACGTTGCAGGGCGGCCGAAGGAAAGACGATGGAGAAGGTGATGGCACGACCGCAACGAATGCACCGGCACCTGCTGTCCTACCTGTGGTGCGCGATGCTGCTGTTCGCAGTGCCCTTGCCGGCCATCGCCCAGACCCCGATCCCCGCGCTGGATTCGCCGGTGGTCGATCCCACCGGTGTGCTTTCGGCCAGCACCACCGACCGACTGCAGCAGCAGTCGCGCGCGCTGTTCGAGCGAAGCGGCGGCGCGCAGCTGCAGGTGCTGGTGGTGGGCAGCACCGGCGATGAAAGCATCGAAGCCTATGCCCAGCGCGTGTACGACCAGTGGCAGCTGGGGCGCAAGGGTGTGGACGACGGCGTGCTGCTGCTGGTGGCCGTGCAGGACCGCCACGTACGCATCCAGCCGGGCTACGGCCTGGAAGGCGCGATTCCCGATGCGTATGCCAAGCGCATCATCGAAGAGACGATCCTGCCGCGCTTCCGCGACGGCGATATCGACCAGGGCGTGATCGACGGAAGTGCGCAGGTGGTCCGCTTGATCGATGGTGAGCCTTTGCCGGCGCCGCGCAGCAACCATCTGCTGGATCTGACCTGGCAGGCCATGGACAGCATCCTGTTGCTGGCCATGGCCTGCGCGTTCGGCCTGGGGCGCTGGCATGGCCGCCGTGCGGCCGTCCCGGCGCGGCGCTGGTGGTCGCGGCCCTGGAACTGGCTGGCCATCATCGTGCTGGCCGCCCTGGGCATGGCGGCGTGGCAGCCGCGCCTGGTGGTGCCGGTGGTGTTCCTGCTGGTCCTGCTGGTACCGCTGGCCTGGTCCTGCGGGCGGCGCTGGAACCAGAGCGCAGGCACCCGGCGACTGCTGTGGGCGATGCTGGTAGCCAGCACGGCCATCAACGTCTTCGTGCTGGTCACGCGAGGCACCGTACCGGGCCTGTTCGTGCATGTTGCGCTGTACTTCCTCACCGGCATCGCCTGTGGGGTGGTGGGGTTGCCGCTGGCGCTGGCACGCAATTGCTGGCAGACCAGCCAGCGTGGGTTTGTCGTACGCGCGCTGGCCTTCTGCGGCGTGTTCGGGGCAGGCCTGGGCTGGGCGCTGACCCGCGCCGATCCGTTCGACCCGGCCGCGCTGTTGTTCGTCTTCGGTGCAGGCGGCTACGTTGCCTGGAATGTGGCGATGCTGGTGGGACTTGGCAGCACCGGTAGCGGTGATGACGATGACCGTCGCAGCGGCCGCTCGGGCTCGTCGTCATCATCGTCGGACAGCAGTTGGTCCGGCGGCGGTGGCAGCAGTGGCGGTGGGGGCGCGTCGGGCAGTTGGTAGGTGTCAGCCGAGGTTGACACGTCCCTCCGCGCCGGGACAGCGTCCGCCGGCATGGCCCGGCGCTACCGTGGACCGCGCATCCACGCATGGCCTGGTTCTACGCGACCACCCGCCACCCCTGCGCTGCATCGGCCAGCTCGCCGCTGCCCTGCACATCACCCACGCGCAGCAGCAGACCCTGCGCGTTGGGCAGATCCTTCTGCTCGGGGAACCAGCGGCGGTCGGCGGCCACTACGATCAACAAGCCTTCGTCATCGCCCATCGGTGCGAAATGCGATGAGGGCGGGCTGAGCGGCTGCACTCCGAAACGCGCACTGGCCTGCGCACCCACCGCATCCACGTCCGCACTCGGCAGGCCCACTTCACTCAGGCAGGTCAGCTCACTGCCGTGGAACGCGCCACCATGCGTGCTGGCCGGCAGGCGCTTGCGGCCGATCAGTTCCAGGATCAATCCATCCGGCCCGGTGAAGTACACCGATTGCGACTGCCAGTTGCTCTCCAGCGCGAAGTAGTCGATGCCCTCGGGATTGCGCTGCAGCGGCACGCGCTCGCGCAGCCACGTCATGGCCTCGTTGAAGCGGTTGTCGGGCACGTTGAAGGCCAGGTGCACGCCGCCCAGCGGCTGTCCGTTGGCCGCTTGCAGTTCGATCGTGCTCCAGCCGATGTGCACGTGGTTGCCGACCACGCGCAGCTGCAGCACGTCGTGGAACCAGGCGGCGACAGTGCCCACGTCGGACACCGGCAGGGTGAGGTGTAGCAGGCGCATGATGCGGTCTCCTTGCGTGCGCGATGCTTCGATTCTACCCCGCGGCACTGCTTTGTCCTGGCAGATGCCAGCCGTGGTCGGCACGCTCTCCCGCACGCCACTCAGTGAAGCAGGCTGGCCTCTACTGAAGCGCCTGGCCAAAGAACGCGACGGCCTCCGCTTCAACCTCACGATGGGTGCGCGAGCGGGGCACCGTGCCGCTGCACAACGGCGCAATACGCTGTTCTCCCAGCGGCGTGCAAGTGGCCAGAAAATCATAGTGGCCCACGCCCGCAAGACGCTGCAGCGTCGCCCCGGGTACCTGCGCCGCCAGTATCTCGCCGTTCGTGGCCGGCGGAGCCACTGCATCGCCATCGCCAAGCACAACGGACACCGGTTGCCGCAGCGCCTGCAGCTGCGCGGGCGCAAACGCCTGCACGATCGCCGGCGCCAGCAGATAGACGGCACGCACGCCGCTGATCGCGCGCGACTGATCAGCCGCCGCCATGTACGGCCGCAGCTGCGGGGATGCAGCCGCTTGCAGCCGAGCCTGCAGCGTATGCTTCGCGGCTTCCTGCTGCGGTAGGCACACGCCGTCGTCCGGATGGCCCGTGCAGAAATCCAGCAGACGCTGCAGCTCGGGCCGTGCACCGGCGGCAAGCAAGGCGGTGTAACCACCAGCCGAGAAGCCGACGACGCCCAGGCGCTGCGCGTCCACATGCTGGCCCAGGCGAGGATCCGCCTGCACCGCCGCCAACGCGGCCTGCAGATCGTCAGCGCGCAACCAGGCCAGCATGCTGCCGGCCAGCGTCATTTCGTCGGCACCGTTGTTGCCGGGGTGGTCCACCGCAATCACCAGATACCCTGCGCGGGCCAGTGCCGTACCCAGCCATCCCATCATCCGTGCGCTGCCGCCGTTGCCATGCGACAGCAGCAGTGTGGGCAGTCGATCACCCGCGATGGGCGCGCCGATAGCCGATCTGCCCACGTCAAACAACGGGGCATCCGGCGCGCCAATGGTCAGCGGTGTCTCGTTGCTGGATGCGGGTGCCGGGTACCATACGGTGAAGCGCAGCGTGGCGCGCTGCTGAGCATCACGCACCCGTGCACTGGGCAACGCGGTCGTGCCGTGCTGTTCACCCGCCTTCCAGTCCTGCGCCAGCACGGCCGGCGGAAACACGCTGCACAACAGCGCCAACAGCATTCCCTTCATCTGCATTGCCTGTGTCCTTTCAGTGGGATCGTTCGGTGACCGGCAGCCAGATCTCCATGCCGCCATGGCCGCTGTGCTCATCGAAGCGCGCGTCGTAGCGCTCCAGTTCTTGGGTGTTGGCCAGATCCAGCCCGGCCGAGGGCAGGTAGGTGTCCAGCAGCCAGAACCAGGTTGAGCGGATGGCTGAGATGTGCCCGCCGTGCCACGCCACCAGATAGCGCTGCGCCGGCACCCGCACGCGCTGCCAGCCCGCGGGCACGGACGGCAGCGCGCTGGCCGGAAGCGCGGCCACGTAGTCGAAGCCGCCGTCATCATCGTGGTTGCAGCACACGCCGAAACTGACCGGAACCGGCGATTGCCAAGAGCGGTTCAGTCGCGCCCATTGGCTGGGGATGGCCCCGCTGCCCTCGCGCCCATGGCGTTGGCCGATGCCCGCCAGATCCAGCGCAGGCGCATCCAGCAGGCGTGGTGCTTCGGTGCAGGGTGAGGGCGCATCGTCCAGCCGCACGGCGTGTACCAGAGGCAGGCCGTCCAGGCCGTTGTCGCGCACCCGTTCGGGTGTCTGCCCGAACTGCTCGCAGAACGCGCGGGTGAATGCCGCATGGGTGGAGTAGCCGGCTTCCAGGGCGATCGGCAGGATGTCCGTCGCACCGGCCACCAGTTGCTGGGCCGCGGCGGTCAGGCGCCGCCCGCGCAGGTAGCGCACGACCGAGGTGCCGGTGCGTGCCTGGAACAGGCGCGACAGATGGAAGGGCGAAACGCCGGCAGCCGCTGCGATATCAGCCAATGCCAGCGGCCGCGCGGCGTGCGTCTCGATGTACCACAGTGCCTGGCTTGCCGCGCTCATTGCGCCCCCCGGGTTGCTTGCCTGGGAGCGTAGCGGATCACCGCGTGCAGCGTTTAGCAGTTCTTGCGGCACAGGCGATTTCCGGGCGTCACCAGGCGGGTTGGGCCGCGAAAACTGTCGTCTTCGCGTCATGCCCGCTTCACACATCGCGCCGAGACTGCGCGACTTGTCCAGGCCGCCTGTACAGGCGCGCCTGACCCTGTCGTGCAGTCCCGGAGTACCCGTCGTGCAGAGCTCGTTGTTGTCGCGTTCCATCCTCCTCGCCCTTTCCATGGTCAGCGCAGGAGGCGCGATCGCAGCAGATGCCAGTACGGCAGACACCCCTGATGGCGGCACCCATGCCGCCGCGCCGACCCAGCTGGACGCCATGCTGGTCACCGGCACCCGCGCCTCCAACCGCACCCAGTTCGAAACGCTGGCGCCGGTGGATGTGTTCACCAAGGAAGACATCAAGTCCGTTGATTCCACCGACCTGAAGGACGTGCTGGCGCAGCTGGTGCCGTCGTTCGTGGTGCAGCGCCTGCCGATGGCCGATGGCCAGGTGTTCGTGCGCCCGGCCACCCTGCGTGGCCTGTCGCCGGACCAGACCCTGGTGCTGGTCAACGGCCGTCGTTTCCACCGCAGCGCCCTGCTGGGCAACCGCGGCGCACAGGCCGCCGACCTCGCGCAGATTCCAACCAGCGCCATCAAGCGCATCGAAGTGCTGCGCGACGGTGCCTCGGCGCAGTACGGTTCGGACGCCATCGCCGGTGTCATCAACATCATTCTTGAGGACAGCCCCGGCACCGAGATTACCGCGGGCTACTCGCAGTACGCGCAGGGCGATGGTGCCTCGCGCGATTTCAGCGCCCGCACCGGCTGGGCGCTGGGCGACTACGGCAGCCTGGCGCTGTTCGCTGAATCGTCGAACTCCGATGCCACCTCGCGCACCCGCCAGCGTCCCGATGCCATCGCCTTCCAGGCCGCGCACCCGGATCTGGACGTGCCCAATCCCGTGCAGCGCTGGGGCCAGCCGGAGCTGGAAAGCCGCCGCGTGGGCTTCAACCTGAAGGCCAATGCCAGCGATACGCTGGAGGTCTATGCCTTCGGCCTGTATAGCCACAGCGATGGCGTCAGCGATTTCAACTGGCGCAACCCGGACACCACCACCGGCGCCTACCGCACCACCAGCATTTTCCCCGGCTGGGATCTGCGTTCCATCTATCCGGTGGGCTTCAGCCCGCAGTACGGCAACGTGCAGAACGACCTGCAGCTGGTGGGCGGCCTGCGCGGCGAGATCACTCCCAAGCTGCGCTGGGATGTCAGCGCGTCGTACGGCCGCAACGCCATCGATTACAGCCTGGACAATGCGATCAACGCCTCGCTGGGCCCGGACAGCCCGACCTCGTTCGACCTCGGCCGCCTGACCCAGGCCGAGAAGAACGCCAACGTCGACTTCAATTACGAGTGGGACGTCGCCGCGCTGGCCAAGCCGGTCAACGTGGCCTTCGGTGCCGAGTTCCGCCAGGAAACCTATGAAGTGCGCGCCGGCGATCCGGCTTCGTACGCGGTCGGCCCCGGCGCAGCGGCAGGCCTGGAAGCCAATGCCAACGGCGCACCGGGCTTCTCCGATACCCAGGCCGGCAAGTGGGACCAGCGCAGCCACGCCGCCTATGTCGATATGGAAGTGCCGCTGGGCGAGCGCTGGAGCATCGGTGCCGCCGGCCGCTATGAAGACTTCTCCAGCTTTGGCAATACCGTGGACGGCAAGCTGTCGGCCCGCTTTGCGATCACCCAGGACGTGGCCCTGCGCGGTACGTTCTCCACCGGCTTCCGCGCGCCGACCCCGGCGCAGTTGAACACCACCAGCACCACCCAGGGCCTGGACACGCGCACCCTGCAGATCTTCACCAGCGGTCGCCTGTCGCCGAATGATCCGCTGGCGCAGCTGCTCGGCGCCAAGCCGCTCACCCCGGAAGAATCGCGCACTGCCTCGCTGGGCCTGACCTGGCGCACCGATGTGGGCCTGTCCGGCTCGGTGGATGTGTACCGCATCAAGCTCAGCGATCGCTTCAGCCAGTCGGCCAGTTTCGCCATTCCGGCCGGCACGCCCAATCCGCTGGGCTATACCTCGGTCAACTACTTCACCAACGATTTCGACACCACCACCAGCGGCGTCGACGTGGTCGGCAACTACCTGCGCGACCTCGGCACCGGCCGCATGACGCTGACCCTGGCCTACAACTTCAACCGCACCCGCGTGGACAACGGCAGCACCTCGGTGGCCACCAACGAAACCCAGCGCGTGCTGTTCGAAGACCGCCTGCCGGAACACAAGGGCAGCTTCACCGGTACGTGGGACGTGGGCGCGTGGTCGCTGATGGCGCGCGTGCGCTACTACGGCGCCTGGACCGATTCGACCGGCAATGCGACCGGCGATATCTACCAGCGCTTCGGCGACATGACCTTCCTCGACCTGGCCGCCGGCTACCGCATCAACGAGCATCACAGCCTGCGCGTGGGCGTGGACAACGTGTTCGACCGTTACCCGGACAAGGCGACCTTCCAGGCCAGCCGCGGCCTGATCTACTCGCGCAACGCACCCTACGACACCGACGGCGCCAACGTGTACGCGCAGTACCGGCTGACCTTCTGATGGACAGCTGCCGTCGTAACCTGCTGCGCGCCGGCACCCTGCTGCCGGCTGCCGCAGCATTGTCTTCACTGCCTGCCATGGTCGCTGCACGCTATCCTGCAGCCATGGAAATTCCTGCAACGACCGTGGCGCCGGACGTGCTGGCCCGCGATGAAGGCTACTGGGCCGCCGTGGCCAGCCACTTCGATATCACCGATGAAGTGAACCACCTGGAAAACGGCTACTGGGGCGCGATGGGTCGCGAGACCCTGGCCAGCTACCAGCGGCACACCGCCGAGGTGAACCGCGGCAACGCCTGGTATGGGCGCCACACGTTCCCTGCCGAGTACATGGCCGTGCACCGCCAGGTGGCCGACATGCTGGGCGTGGGCACCGACGAGATCGTGCTGACCCGTGGCGCCACCGAGGCGATGCTGGCCCTGATCGGCGGCTACAACCGCCTCGCACCGGGCGACCAGGTGCTGTACGCCGATGTGGACTACGACAGCATGATCGGCGCCATGCGCTGGCTGCAGCAGCGGCGCGGCGTGCAGGTGGAGCGCATTGCCCTGCCGGCCGTGCCCGATCGCGCGCAGATCCTGCAGGCCTACGATGCCGCCTTCGCGCGGCTGCCGAAGCTGAAGCTGGTGCTGCTGACCCAGGTCAGCCACCGCCACGGCCTGGTGCTGCCGGTGGCCGAGATTGCCGAGCGTGCGCGTGCGCGCGGTATCGATGTGATCGTCGATGCCGCCCATGGCTTCGGCCAGATCGCCTTCGCCGTGCCGGACCTGAAGGCCGATTTCGTGGGCATCAACCTGCACAAGTGGATCGGCGCGCCGGTGGGTGTGGGTGCGATGTACGTGCGCAAGGGCCGCGTGGCCGACCTCGACCCGTACATGGGCGAGACCGACGATGGGCGCGTGGGCAGCCGCGTGCACACCGGTACGGTCAATTTCGCCGCGTATCTGGCGTTGCCTGAAGCGATTGCCTTGCACCAGCGCATCGGCTCGGCCAACAAGCAGGCACGCCTGCGTTACCTGCGCGAGCGCTGGACGGTGCCCGCGCGGCAGATGGCGCACCTGGAAGTGCTGTCCTCGCCGGACCCGGCATTGGCCAGCGCACTGGCCAGCTTCCGCCTGCGCGGCCGCACCAGCGTGGCCGACAACATGGCGCTGCAGAAGCGCTTGCTGGATGAGCACCGCGTGTTCACCACGTACCGCGATGGCCTGGAATCGGGCGCCTGCGTGAGGGTCACGCCGTCGGTGTTCACCCGGCCGCAGCAGATGGACGCGCTGGTGGACGCGCTGGCCTCGCTGGCCTGAGGCCGCCCTGGTGTGGGGTCAGAGCCCTTTGCGCCGCAAAGGGATCTGACCCCGACCATCGCCCTGGTGGGTGCCGACCGTTGGTCGGCACATCCCTCCGGGCTCGGCATACTTCTCCCATGCCATCATGCGTCCGCTGAGGAGGCACCATGAAGCCGAAACAATTCCGACTCACCGCCGAGCAGATCAGCCCGCTGCTGGAGGGCTATGGCGCATGCATCGCCACCGATCGCATCACCGTTGATGGCCAGCCCGTGGGCTACTGCTATCGCGAGGAGCCCGACAACGACGTCGACAGTGGCTGGCGCTTTCTTGCCGGCGACGAGACCGAGGATTACCTGGACGAACCAGGAAACTCCGGCGTGTACAACGTGAACACCATCGCCAACTACGATCGTGCCGTTCTGGCAGTGGTGGACGCGCCGGCGGGTACCGCCTTCGAACGCAGTGAAGACGGAAGGCTGCTGCCGGTCTGATCGCCGCGATTGGCCGGTGCCGCCGGTCGTGGCCATCCCGGTAGGTGCCGACCGTTGGTCGGCACATCCATCCAAGCCCGGCGCCACCCCCAACGGCCATCATCGCGCGACCTCCCCGCCGGCTGTGCTACTACGGCCGTGTACCCCCTTCCTATCCGGAGCACGACCATGGTCAATCCCGTCGCCCAGGCCCATCGCGGCTTGGGTACCACGCTTTTCAGCCTGCTGAATCCAATACCGTTCGGTTTCTTCGTGGCCGGCCTCATCTTCGACGTCCTCTACCTCAACACCGCCGAGGTGATGTGGGGAAAGTCCGCCGCCTGGCTCATCACCTTCGGTCTGCTCATCGCCATCATCCCGCGGCTGATCAACCTGTTCGCGGTCTGGCGCCGCAATGGCACCGCCACCGGCCTGGACCGCGTGGATTTCCTGCTGAACCTGGTCGCCATCGTGCTGGCCATCTGGAACGCCTTCGTACACAGCCGCGATGCTTACGCGGTGGCTGTGCCGGGCACCATTCTTTCCGCGTTGACCGTGGGCCTGATCGCCATCGGTTTCATCCTGCTGTCGCTGCAGCTCCCGGTGCTGCACGGAGGTCGTCATGGCTGATCGCATCCTGCCCGCGCTGGGCATCCTCTCGCTGTCGGTGATGCTGGCCGCCTGCGCGGGCAAAGCCGAATACCATCCGGCCGACCAGTCCGGTGCGCAGCCGCCGCTGCCCAAGCCGGCCAACTTCCTCATGCCACCCATGCAGGTGCCCAAGGGCGTGGGCTGGGCCGACGGCCAGGCGCCTACCGTGGCCGAGGGCCTGAAGATCGAGCGCATCGCCGCCAACCTGCAGCACCCGCGCCGCCTGCTCACCCTGCCCAACGGCGATGTGCTGGTGGTGGAAGGCAATGGCCCCGGCGAAGAGCCGGTCACCACGCCCAAGCAGTGGATCGCCGGCAAGGTGAAGGCGCGCTCGGGCAAGGCCGGCAAGGGCGGCAACCGGGTCACCCTGCTGCGCCGCACGCCGGGCACCGATACCTGGACCCAGCACGTCTACATCGAAGGCCTGCATTCGCCGTTCGGCATCCAGCTCATCGGTGACACGCTGTACGTAGCCAACACCGGCAACATCATGCAGTACCACTACGTGCCCGGCGAAACCCGCATGACCGACAAGGGTCGCGAGTTCACCGACCTGCCCAGCACCATCAACCACCACTGGACCAAGGATCTGCGCGCGAGCGCCGATGGCAGCAAGCTGTACGTGGGCGTGGGATCCAACAGCAACATCACCGAGAACGGGCTGGCCGTCGAGTACCGCCGCGCGGTGGTGCTGGAAGTGGACGTGGCCACCCGTGGCAGCCGCATCTACGCGTCGGGCATCCGCAACCCCACCGGCCTGGACCTGGAACCGAGCACCGGCAAGCTGTGGGCGGTCGCCAACGAGCGCGATGAGATCGGTGCCGACCTGGTGCCCGACTACCTGACCTCGGTGAAGGAAGACGGCTTCTACGGCTGGCCCTACAGCTACTACGGCCAGCACGTGGACGAGCGCGTGCAGCCGCAGCGGCCGGACCTGGTGGCCAAGGCCATCGTGCCGGACTACGCCATCGGCTCGCACGTGGCGCCGCTGGGCCTGATGTTCTACACGGCGCAGACGCTGCCGGCGAAGTACCACGGCGGCGCGTTCATCGGCGAACACGGCAGCTGGGACCGTTCGCCGCTGAGCGGCTACGAAGTGGTCTACGTCGCGTTCAAGGATGGCAAGCCGACCGGGCGCCCGGAAGCGGTGGTCAGCGGCTTCACCTCCAAGGATGAAAAGACCCTGATGGGCGCCCCGGTGGGCATGGCGATGGACGCCGACGGCGCGCTGCTGGTGGCCGACGATGTCGGCGATGTGGTGTGGCGGGTTTCCGCAAAATAGCCGGAGCGTTGTACTTGTAGAGCCGAGCCCACGCTCGGCTGCTCTGGCTCTGGCTTCTGTAGGGTCGAGCCATTCTCGACTGCTGTTGGTAGAAGCAGCCGAGCATGGTTCGGCTCTACAGAAGATCAGAAGCAGTCGAGCATGTCTCGGCGAAGTAGAGTTCGCCCATCACCAACACCAGGCCATAGGCCGAGGAGTGACAGGGATGTCCAGGGCAATGATGTGGGCCGCGCTGCTGTGCACGGGCCTTGTGGTTGCCAACCCGGTGTCCGCATCGGGTTGGCAGGGCAGCTACTCCAACGTCTGCGTGCACCCGCAATCGGGTGACCTGCTGGGCGCAGAGCTGTCCTTCATTGCCTACGGCGGCGGCACGGCCGTGCTCTGGCAGCCCTTCGAAGGCGAGGGACTGCCACCGCAGGTACTGGTGCTGCGCGAGGAAGGCGGCACCACGGTTGCGGCCGAGGCTGCGGGAGCGCCGGCGCTGTTGTCGATCACCCGTGAGCGCACGCGGATTCGTGTGCGCTATCTGCGGGGGCAGGATGGGGAAGCGATCGTGCTGCGGCCGGGTGCCGCGCAGTGGATGGGCGCCCGCCCGCCGGTGTGCCGGGCCTGAATTTGTAGATCCGGGCGCATGCTCGGCTGCTTTGGTTATGGCTCTTGTAGAGTCGAGCCGTGCTCGACTGCTGTTGATAGAAGCAGTCGAGCACGGCTCGACTCTACAAAAATCGAGAAGCAGCCGAGCGTGGGCTCGGCTCTACAAACGGCCAGCACCCGTTTACCCAGACGCGCTGCCACCCCGCATCCCACTGAACACCGATTCCGCTGCAAACCCCACCCCACCCAGCAGCACGCCGAAGTACACCACCGTGGCCACCACGAACGCATAACCCGCCGCCACCGCCGCGCCATCGCGCTGGATGAACCCGATCGCGAACGACATCAGCGCCAGCGCGGGCAGGGTGTTGCTGAAGGGAATCGGCCCCGCCGGCGCCATCAACAACAGCGTGGCAAACACCAGCGCCAGGTTGTTCAGCCGCATCATCTTCTTCGAACGCACCATCACCGCCAGCCGCATCGGCTGCGACAACCGCTCCATGCGGTGCACCCACTTCAGGGCGCGGCCCAGGTTGGCCTTCAGCTTCTCGGTCGCTACCTCGCGCTCGGCCAGGCGGCGCGGTACCCACAGCGGGCGGTCGCGCACGCGGCTCAGGCCGATCAGCAGGATGGACGCACCGAACACCGTGCTCAGCCCGGGAATCGACACCGGAATCAGGAAGATCGCCGAGAGCAGGATCACGATCAGCATCAGCCCCTCGTCGCCCAGCGCCTGCAGCAGCGTACCCACGCGGATGTGCTCGCCGGGCAGGCCGCGGATCAGGTCTTCGATCTGCTCGGCCAGCGGTGCGGTGTCGGTGGCCTCGGGGGCGCGGTAGGTCATGCGTCAGGATCTCCAGGGTAGGGCGGTCATGGGGGCCGTCCTGCGGTGGGGGGCGCACAGGCTTGCTGAGTATCCCTGCAGCCGCGCCCGGCGGTATGAACCGCGCATGAGGCGGGCAGGGGCGCGACTGCCCTAAAATAGCGGTCCCCACATGCAAGGTTGGACGTTGATGGACATGGGCCGCAGGCAATCGACCATCGCACTGGTCGCCATCGATATGGATGGCACCCTGCTGGACCCCGCCCACAAGCTCACCGAGCGGGCCAAGGCGGCGATCGCGCAGGCACGCGCGCTGGGCGTGCATATCGTGCTGACCAGCGGCCGTCCCGTGTCCGGCCTGGCGCCGTTCCTGCAGGAACTGGGCATCAACGGCGACGACGACTACTGCATCGCCTGCAACGGCGGCCTGGTGCGGCGACTGGGCACCGGCGAGAACGTGGCCGAGTTCCCGCTCAGCTTCGAAGACTTCCGCTACTGCGAACAGGTCGCGCGCGATATCGGCGTGCACTTCCAGGCCCTCGATGGCCAGCGCCTGTACACGCCCAACCAGGACATCAGCCGCTACACCGTCATCGATTCGCACCTCTCGCACGTGCCGCTGTCGTACCGCCGCGTGGAGGACATGGATCCGTCGATGTCCTTCATCAAACTGATGATGATCGACGAGCCCGAGGTGCTGGACGCGGCCATCGCGCGCCTGCCGGCCGAACTGACCGAGCGCTTCGCCGTGCTGAAGAGCGCGCCGTTCTTCCTGGAAGTGTTCGACCACCGCGCCGGCAAGGGGCCGAGCCTGCAGAAGCTGGCCGAGCACCTTGGCATCGACCGCGCCAACGTCATGGCCATCGGCGACCAGGAAAACGACCTGACCATGCTGCAGTTCGCCGGCACCAGCGTAGCGATGGGCAACGCCATCGACGCAGTGAAGGCAGTGGCGCGTTTTGAAACGAGCACCAATTCCGAAGATGGCGTGGCGCGGGCGATCGAACGGTTCGTGTTGCAGTAAGCCATTGCTCTGGTAGGTGCCAACCTTGGTTGGCACACGTAGACCCAGAGCGCCGACCAAGGTCGGCCTCTACCAGGCCCGCACGATACCCGCGTATAACCGCGCTGTACTACGGTGCAATGGCGTGCGCGGCACGGCAGTGCAACACTTCCGACCGTCGAAATCACTCCATCGCATCGCCTGGCAGTTGAACGTCTTCCACTGCCCCTGATCGGCGCGTACAGCGCCGCCGCCCCTTCAACGCAATCGCATTCCAGCCACAGCATCGCCGCCGGTGCTGCCACGCGCTGGGCGTGTGCCTGCGTCTTCTTCCCCCTGCACCTGGATCTGGCCATGAACACTCCACCCACGACGCTGCTCGCCTTGGCACTCAGCACGGCCCTCGCCGCACCGGTCTACGCCGCCGAAACCAACGACGCCCCCACCACCCTCAATGCCCTGCAGGTCATCGCCACGCCGCGCGGTGCCGCCGTCGCACCCACGCAGGTGGTCGGCCCCAACCGCTACATCATCAACGCCGCCGACCTCGATGGCATGGTTACCGGCAACAACGGGCTGGCCATGTTCAAGGCCGTGCCCGGCGCCAGCTACACCGCCACCGATGGCCTGGGCCTGGATATCTCCGCCACCAGCCTGTTCGTGCGCGGTTTCCGCATGAATGAAATGGGCATCACCTTCGAAGGCGTGCCGCTGAATGACAACGGCTTTCTCTCGCTCACCGGCACCAGCGTGGTGAATGTCGGCGTGCCCGATGGCATCGGCGCGATCACCGTCAGCCCGGGCGGCGCGCCGGTCAGTGTGTTTTCCAGCAGCGCCAACGGCGGCAGCCTGGAATATCGCCTGCGCGACCTGCAGGACACGGCAAGCCTGCGCATCAAGCAAGGCGTGGGCAGCAACCGCACCCTGGTCACCACGGTGTCTGCGCAGACCGGCCAGCTGGGCGAGCACGGCCCGAAAGTGCTGGTCGACGTGCAGCGCGTCTCGGCGGACAAGTACCAGGGCGCAGGCACGCAGGACTTTCTGCGCGGCAACCTGAAGGCGCAGCAGGATGTGGCCTGGGGTGACTTCACCGTCTTCGCCTCCGACAGCAAGGCCAAAGTCTGGGGTTACAACAACATCTCCTTCGACATGATCCGTAAGTTGGGCTGGAAGGCCGACAGTTTCTATCCCGATTATGCGTGGGCGTACTACGTCGCCTCGCCGGAAAATGCGGACAAATCCTGCGGTGCCTACACCTGCGGCGAGCTGTCCGAACTGATTCCCTACGACACCGGCCAGATCACCCGTGACCGCGTGGCGTCCATCAATCATCGTTTCCAGATCACGCCCACACTCAGCGGCAACGTGCAGCTGTACAACGCCAACAGCCACACCCAGGCCACGCTGACCGACCCCACCGTGCCATCGCCCAACGGCGCACCGTTCTCCGAGCAGGTGCAGACCCCGCGCGTGAACCGCCTGGGCGGCATGGCCAACCTGCAGTTCGAGATCGGCGCGCATACGTTCACCGCAGGGCTCTGGCAGGAACAGAGCAAGGCCGCCGCCCGCACCGACTGGTACGAGCAGCCGCTGCTGGGGCAGGGCAAGCCGCTGAAGGCCACTGGTCCGTTTGATGTGTATGGCCCGGCTTTCCTCACCGACAACGCCTCGCGCTGGGTCACCCGCTCGCAGCAGTTCTACCTGCACGATGACATTGCGCTGAGCGATACGTTGAAGCTGGGCGTCGGCTTCAAGGCCGTGGATTTCCACACCGAAGGCGGTGGCCTCGGCGATACGCCGGACCGGCCGGTGTATGGCGCGCTGCGTGCCAAGGACAACTTCCTGCCGCACGTTTCGCTGTTCTGGAGCCCCAGCGACTCCACCGATGCCTTCATCGACATCGCCAACACCATGAACGGTTACCGCGTGGCCCAGCGCGGCAACATCGGCTACACCGCCTCGGCGTGGACGATCAGTGACCAGGATGAGTTCGACCGTGTGGCCGGTACGCTGCGGCCGGAGAAGAACTGGAACTTCACCGTGGGCGCGACGCGCCGCTTCGAGCGGCTGACGCTGACCGGCGATGTGTTCTACAACGATATCCGCAACCGGTTGCTGTCAGCCGCCATCGGCACGCAGTTCGCGCAGATCAACACCGTGCGGCTGATGCCGAAGATGCATGTGATTGGTGCGGACCTGGGCATTACCGCGGACATTACCGACCGCGTGCAGTTCTACCAGGGCGTGGCCGTGGCCCGTTCGTACTACGGCAGCGATTTCGTGGTGGGCGATAGCGTGTACCCCATCAAGGGCAACGCCCAGCCCGGTTACCCGCAGGTTTCGCTGGTGAGTGATCTGTCGGCGCACTTTGGTGACTGGCGCTTTGGTGCCACCAGCACCTCGTACCTGCGCCAGCCGTTTACGTACGAGAACGATATCCGCGTGCCCACGTTCTGGCAGGTGAGCACCTATGCCGCCTACACACTGGGCGAGGGCAGTGTGCTGCCCGGGCTGGAACTGCGGCTGGATGTGAGCAACCTGTTCAACCGCAACAACATCGGCACCGCCACGATTGCCGGCTCCTCGTTCTCGGGCGATTACCAGACGCTGCAGCGCAGCGCCCCACGGCAGGTGATGTTCAGCACGTCGATAACCTTCTAAGTAGATCCACGCCATGCGTGGATGCTCCCTGCGCAATCCGGTAGCGCCGGGCCATGCCCGGCGGAATGTTTCCGGCACCGAAAAACCTCCCAACCAAGGTTGGCATCTACCAAAACGGCGCACGCGTCACCCGGGGTCAGAGCCCTTTGCTCCGCAAAGGGATCCGACCCGTCCCTTTGCCACACTTTGCACAACCCGCACTGATATTCCGGCACCCACGCAAGGTTCCCACAATGTTCCTGGGGCATGCTGTCCACCATGGCCCAGCCCGATCCCGCCTACCTGCCGACCCGCCCGCGTGCCCACGGGCGCCCGCGTCCGGTGCCCTACGCGGCGCCGACGGTCGATCTGCAGGCCGAATACCAGTTCTGGCAGGCCTACGAACGCCTCGTGCGCCCGCTCCCCGGCGGTGGCCTGCGCCTGGTCTGGCTGGTCTTCCAGAACGTCTACCGCGCCCGCGAACGCTTCCCCGATGACACCCACGAAGCCGCCCTCGCACGCGTCCTCTTCGGCAGCAACATGACACCCGGCCGTGCCGCAGAACTGCAGGATCTCTACGGCCTGGTCAGCCGTCGCCTGGCCACCGTCGCCGCGCGGGCGCCTAGGCCGTAGGTAGAGTCGAGCTTGCTCGACTGCTCCTGGCAGGAAAGGGCTCTGACCCCAGCCCAAGGCGTATCGTAGAGACGCGGCCATCCCTCCGCGCCACCGCAGGAAACGCCGATGCCTCTGCCTCCAGGTCACTACCGCATCCTCGCCTATCGCGGGTTCCACGACCTGCCGCGGCTGATGTGGGTAGCCGATGAGACTTCACGCCAGTGGGTGCTCGATTGCCCCTTTGACGATGCGCTGGATGACTACCCGGGCGAGTACCGCGTGCACACCGTGGATGCCGATGTGGAAGGCGCAGCAGAGCCCTGGGAGAAGCACGCACTCGCGCGGCTACCCATGGTCGGCACGGTGGCCGTAGCAGCGCTCCACTTCGATGCCACCCACCGCGCCTCCTTCCACATCGCGTAGCCCCCGACCGGTAGTGTCGAGCTTGCTCGACTACGCCTCACCCGCCGCTCATCCTCCAAACACCCACCGCTCCTCCCGCGGCACGACCTCCACAACGCGCCCCAGCGCGCCACCGAACTGCAGGACCTCTACGGCCTCGTCAGCCGCCGCCTGGGCACCGTCGCCGCGCGAGCCCCTAGGCCGTAGGTAGCGTCGAGCTTGCTCGACTGCTCCCCGCAGTAAGGCGCTCCGACCCCACCGCTTCGCGCGGCACCACCATGTGCCCGGCCAGCGCCCGCCAGAACAGCGATTCGTCGTACGCCTCGAACTCGGCCGGCACCACGATCGGCGGCGGCAGCCCGTGCTGTCGAAGCTGGCGGCGGATGCGTGCCACCTCATCGCCGCACTCCGCACCGAACAGCACCAGCGGCACGTGCGCATCACGCAACACGTAGGTGCGTTCAAGGCGCTGCGCAAGCCCCTGCAGCAGGAATATGCCCACCAGGTCGTAGCGGCGCCATTCCAGTATCGATAGGCCGCTTTCCACGCTATGGACCGATTCGGTACAAATCAGCCGGCGTCGACCGATGGCGCGTGCGATGTGGTGACGGGCGGCCTGTTGGCCGCCCATGATGAGCATTCTGATCAAACCTCATGTCCTTCTGGCGGAACCCGAAGGCATGGTCAGCCGCGTGAGCACTGCAGGAAATGAGACAAGTCCGAAACCTTGCCTTCAGCTGTCCCGATCACCCCCAGACTCACACCGCTCTCCGTGCGGCACGCCCTCCACAGCGCGCCGCAACCGCACCTCCAGCCACGACGGCTCACCGCGCTTTCCTCCCGATCGCGCATGGCCAGGCTCCTCCACCAGCCACTTCTGGAAGCTCTCCAGCAGCCGCGCGACATCAGGCGCACGCGTAAGCGCACGCAGATACTGCCCCAGCAATGCAGGCAGTGGCGGGCGCAACTCCAGCTGGTTGAACTGCAGCCACGCGTCCACCAGCGGCCGGTCCAGGCTGTAGGCCAGCAACGGCTCCTGTCATAGCGCTACACCGCAATCCGCACGCGCGGCGATGCGCTGCGCGACTTCCGGTGCAGCCACGGCCAGCAGCGGCTCCTACCGTACCGTTTCGCAGCGCAGCCGATCATCTTCGGGCGGGTAGACCGTAGTGCCCAGGTCGCACGAGCCATCCAGCAGCATCTGGCTGACCACGCTGGTGCTGGCGGTCTGCAGCCGCACGCGCATGCCTACCTTGACTAGGGGCACCAGTTCAGCGGCCACAACTTCGGCCAGAAAATCCGTGTGCCCGACGATATGCGGCGCGCCGGCCACTTCGTCAGAACGCGTGCGGGCGGCGGCCAGCGCGGCCTCGGCCTGGTCCAGCTTGTCGCCACATCAGCCGCCAGTTCGTCGGCAGCCGGCGTGGGCTCTACGCCGCTGGGCAGGTGATGGAACAGGGTGCGCCCATGGGCGCTTACCACGGCGTGCATGGCCCCCGTCAGTTCAGCCATCGCAAGGCGGTGGTGGTGCAGGCCAAGGATGGGGCGTCGAACCTGCGGCTGCGTGCGCCGTATGCGGAGAGGTTCGGGTCTTTGGATAAGGTGCTGGGGAATGCCGTGAAGCGATTACCTTGGCAGATCGACGGGGCGAAGCTTGCCCGTACACACCGGGCTGTCCCTGCCTTGACAGACCCTTGGCGCACGCCGTGGATACTTCGGCCGTCGCCCCCTTGCAGGAGCTCCCCGCCATGAGTGCCCGGTTACATGCAGCGCCAAAAGTCGTCCGTCTCGAGTCTCTGCCGCTGGATTGCGGCGAGTCGGTGGTGGTGGTGGAACTGGACAGCGTGCCTGGGCGCGGCTGGGC
Source organism: Stenotrophomonas sp. SPM (assembly GCF_003105135.1). NCBI lineage: Bacteria > Pseudomonadati > Pseudomonadota > Gammaproteobacteria > Lysobacterales > Lysobacteraceae > Stenotrophomonas > Stenotrophomonas sp. SPM. The sequence continues at coordinate 59,133 of NZ_QETL01000002.1, forward strand.
CAAGGCGTTGAAGCGTGTCCTGGCGGAAACGGAAGGTCTCGAGTCCACGCAGCTCCGATGCGATGGCCGCTTCGCCTACCTCATCGGCGTGGAACTGGACCAGCGCGGTACGGCGCAGCGCATCAACCAGGCCCTGGCCGCCGCCAGCGAGCGGACGGGGTCCGGCGCGTCGGCGGTGGCGCCTGCCGCTGCCATGCCCGCTGCGGCCGTAGCCGCTCCGCCGGCCTGAGCGGGCGTCCGTGACCCGCGCCCGGACGCAACAGCAGTCATCTGGTATCGCTGACACCTGTCACTTGTTCAGGTAGTCCGGTCCGTCAATAGTGAGCGCCACGCACCGCCCTCCGTGCGGCCACTCACTGAAAGGACCTCCCGTGAACCTCCTGCTGCCCATCCTCTCGCACACCCCGATCTGGGTCTGGGTGATCCTGGCGGACCTCATCACCCGCGGTGTCGCGGCCGTGCGGCCAGGACAGACCTCGCTGCGGAGGCTCGCGATCGTGCCGGCGCTGTTCACTGTGTGGGGCATCTGGTCGATCAGCCACCGCTACGGCGGTTTGCTGGTAGCGTGGAGCGAATGGCTCGCCGGCATCTGTGCGGGTGCGATGCTGGGCTGGATGCTGCTGCGCCGGGCGACGCTGACCGTGGACGGAGCGACGGGCCGGTTGTGGCGCAGCGCGGATTACAGCCTGCTGCCGCTGCTGCTGGTCACGTTCCTGGTGAAGTACGGGTTTGAGGTGGCGCTTGCGGTGTCGCCTGCGCTGAGTGCCAACGGCAACTTCAGCGCCGCGTATCTGCTGCTGTCCGGCGGGTTCACCGGCATCTTCGTTGGCAAGTACGTCCGGTATCTGTCGGTGCTGCGCAAGGGCATGCCAAGAAATCTGGGCCCGGCGCATTGAGGCAGGGAGGGGGCTGACAGCTCTTTGATCGAAGCTTTTGGACCGGCCAGGATTTCGTAGACATCTCAGAGCCATAATCAATGGAAGCGAGAGAGGTGTCTAATGGCATGCAAGCAGTACACGGATGAGCTCAAGGCCGAGGCGGTCAAGCAGGTTATCGAAAGAGGTCTTGCTGTAGCCGAGGTTGCCAAGCGGCTGGGCGTCTCGTCCCACAGCCTTTACCAATGGCTCCGCAAGTGCAGGAGCGAGGCCTTGGCGGGCAAGCCTGATGGGTCGATGTTGCCGACGCCGAAGGACTCAGCCGAGGTGCGGCGCCTGAAGGCCGAGGTGAAACGCCTGACTGAGGCGCGCGACATTCTAAAAAAAGCCGCGGCGTACTTCGCCAAGGGGTGATGGCGAAGTACGCTTTACCGCTGCTTGGTTAGCTGTCCGTGCTTCATCGCACATATGAAACCGCCACCCAAAGCGGACGCCACGGGCGACGACTCAGGGATAGTTCGTCGGCAATCCGGGTGATTCATCGGCGGCTTCTGTTGCTTGGTCGCAAACGGGTTGCACCGCCCCCGCGCAGATGGCAGCTTGCTGCGGCCACCACGTCGACCTGGAGCCCCGCATGACCCCCGTTGCCCTGTATTCGGCGGATCCAGCCCGCGGCTGGCTGCCCTGGGCCTGGCTGACGCCGATCCTGATGATCCTGTTCAACGCGGTACCGGTGATGGCGCTGGACGGGTGGATGCAGTCGCAGCACTGGTCAACGCCGCGCGGCGATCCGATCGGCCTCACTGGCTTGCATGCGCTTCTGTGGATCGGCTTCGCGCCGACGCTGGCGGCCGTGCTCGCCTGGGTAGGCCTCGTCGAAGGGCGCTCGCTGGCGAGCATCGGGCTGACCGGTCCGGCGCCGCTGAAAACTTTCCTGCGCGGACTGGCCGTTGGATTCGTCACGATCGTACTGGTCGTAGTCGCGATCTGGATGGCTGGCGGCATGCAGGCGGCGGGCTTTGGGCAGGCCTGGTGGTCGCCCGTCAGTCTGCTGAACATCGGTCTGCTGCTATTGAGTTTCATGTTCCAGGCGAGCGTGGAGGAAATCATCTTCCGCGGCTGGATGCTGTCGGTGGTGGCGCGCAAGACCAATGTCGCGGTGGCAGTGCTGCTGGTGTCGCTCGTTTTCTGCTTCCTGCATTTCAGTCCGCACCAGCCGCTCCGGGTTACGCTCGGCATGTTCCTGTTCTCGCTGTTTACCTGCGCCTGGGCGCTGCGGACCGGCAATATCTGGGGTGTGATGGGCTGGCACGTGGGGTGGAACTGGTTGCTCGCGACCGGCTTCGAGCTGCCCGTCACCGGCATCGATGCGCACTTGCCGGCGCTGCTGGTGGCGCTGCGCCCGCAAGGCCTCGACGCCCTTAGCGGTGGCGCGGAAGGGCCTGAAGGTAGCTACTTGTGCAGCGTCTTTTTCGTCGCCGCGATCGCGTGGATCCAGTGGCGAAAGACGCGCGGAGCCCAGGACTTCTTGCCGACCGGAAGGTAACGCCACTGCCTGGGCCACACCGCCCCGTAGGGGTCCTTGCCGATCGGATGCTGGTTCGCGCCGTACCGGCGACGACCAAGCAATGGAGCCTCTGCTGCCTGTGTAAACCCACTACGTTGGACAGCAGCACTCTGGAGATGGGTGGCTGAGGACGCGCCGCAGGGTCATGGTGACCCAATGTGTTCTCTCACGCGCGCGACGTCTTGATCGGCTGTTTCTCGCACGACCGAACCTGGGCCCTCTGTCGTTCATCTGCCGACGACAGATTGCAGCACCCGCTGATAGCTCTCCCCTTGCCGGGGTGGCTTTGCGCCGGGGGGGAAGCTGCAGCGACACCAATCTGGGATGGCACCAGGCCGACCAAGGCAAGCGACATCGTGCGGATGGGTTGACAAGGTAGAACGAGCGTTCTACCTTGGTGGCATGGACAGCACATCGACCGACACCAGGCAGAAGATCCTCGCAACGGCTGAGTCCCTGATCTACCAGAACGGGATCCATGCCACCGGCATGGACCTTCTCGTGAGGACCTCGGGTGTAGCGCGGAAGAGCATCTATCGCCACTTTGAGAACAAGGACGAGGTGGCTGCTGCTGCGTTGAGCGCGCGCGACATCCGCTGGCTGGCCTGGTTCCAGGAGGAATGTGACAAAGCCGATGGCCCCGAGGCGCGCATCCTGCGCCTGTTCACCGTACTCAAGGGTTGGTTTGAGTCGGAAGATTATCGCGGCTGTGCGTTCATCAACACCGCTGGTGAGGTCGGGAATCCTGAGGATCCGATTCGCAGGATTGCCAGGCATCACAAGCAGAAGCTGCTCGATTACACGCTTGAACTCACCGGGCAGCTGGGTATTGAGCAGCCGGACGCGCTGGCGCGCCAGCTGCTGGTTCTTATGGAAGGCGCCATCACCGTATCGCGCGTGATGGGTGATTACGACGCCGCAGACAATGCGAGGGATGTCGCGCAGTTGTTGCTGAAACAGGCCGTCCGTTAGCGGCCTGACGTTTCTCGCAATCTGAAACCAACGATGTATCCACTTTGATTGGAGGCTTTGCCATGTCCGACGCTCAAGCTCGCCCGCCGTTTCCCCCCTTCACCCTGGAATCGGCCATTGAGAAGGTGCGTCTTGCCGAAGACGGTTGGAACTCCCGCGATGCCGACAAGGTGTCGCTTGCCTACTCGCTCGACACCCAGTGGCGGAATCGAGCCGAGTTTACCCATGGCCGGGAAGAAGCCCGGCAGTTCCTGGCCCGCAAGTGGAAGAAGGAGCTTGAGTACCGATTGATCAAGGAGCTGTGGGCGTTCACCGGGAACCGTATTGCTGTGCGCTACGCCTATGAATGGCGTGACGACTCGGGCAATTGGTATCGCTCATATGGCAACGAGAACTGGGAATTTGCTGCCGATGGTCTGATGGAACGTCGCTTCTCCTGCATCAACGATATGCCAATCAAGGAGAGCGACCGCAAGTTCCATTGGCCGTTGGGGCGGCGTCCGGATGACCACCCGGGGCTGTCTGATCTGGGAATGTGAGCGCGCCCAGATCAGAGCGGAGCCGCGCCAGGGTGAGCTTTTTACTCTGGCACGGGCTCTGCGCAGCGCTCGCTCACCACGTCGCCATTAATGAAACTGCCCACGGCCGAAACAAAGCATCTTGGCGCCACCAACGGCAGTAGATGGGCACCGCGGTCGACGGTGTGGAACGTCGCAGGCCCCGACCTGCGGAGCAAGGCAGCGTGTTCCTGGGCACCGGTGTAGGCGGTATTCGGATCCAGCGTCCCCTGCAGGATCAGTGTCCGTGGCAGGGTATCCGGGGTCTTTCCGAACCAGGCATCACGCGGGTAACGCGGGACACTGCCACTGACGAGCAGGCCGGGAATGGGACTGACGAACAGCGCATTCTTGGCTTCTTCGTTCACGGTCTCCAGGCTGAGCTCAGGGCGTGCGTTGTTCTCCGAGGTGGCGATGAGCATCACCAGCGGCAGGGCCGGTTGGTTGTTTCCTCCCTGTCCCAGCTGCGCCAGCGCCGCATTCCAGTCCTTCACCGTGGCGGCCAGCGTGCGGGTATCGCCCTCGGAAAGGTCCTGCACGATCTTCGGCATTCGATCGCGCAGCGTAGGGAAGCTCAGCAGCGCAGCGAAGAACCGGCGCAGGTCACCGCCCGGCACGACCTTCTGCCAGGCCGCATCCTTCGCCGCCAGCAGCAGCCGATACTGCTGGAGGCTACGTTCATCCATGCTCTGCCGCCCGACTTTGTCAACAAGGGCTGTGCGCCGGCTGAGATCCCACGTTTCAGTGGTTTCGGGCGGCACCAGCCCGTCGAGGATGAGCGCATCCACATGTAGATCATTGACCTGGAGCGAACGCAACGCCAGCTGGGTGCCGTAGGAAACGCCATACAGCAACACCTGCCCGCCGCGTTCTGCCCCTGACATCAGAACACCAAGATCGTGCGCAGCCTCGGTAACGGAAAACGCCGAAGTGCGCTGCAGGTTGGCGTACATGCTGCTGATGCAGGGGCCCCACTCGGACCCTGCCAACCCCGTGCCTTCTGGGCTTTCAGGTGCTTCCTGGATGGGGCAGATCCGCGATGACCGGCCCGTGCCGCGGTGGTCGGGGATTACAAGATCAAACCCGGGAAACGCACGCTGGTAAGTCTGGATCAGGGGATACAGGGAGGCGCCTGACTCGCCCGGGCCACCAGACAGCAGCCAGACCTCGCCTTGCCTGGGCACCTCCGCGCTGGCCGGTATGCGCCGCAGGAACAGCGCGATGTGCTCGCCTGACGGATCGGCATGGCGAAGCGGAACGTCCACCATTGCGCACTGTGAACCGCGCAGGGCGTCTGATGCGTCATCCCCGCAAGCCAGCGCCTTGGGGGCAGACGCAATGGCAACCACGGGTGAAACCAAGAGCAACACTGCCCACAGCACACTACGGAGCATCGGCAATCCTTGAGCTTGACTGATCGCTTACGATGAAGGGCGGCAGGGGGCGGGGCGAATGCCGGAAGTAATCCAGGACAGCTGTGGCTTTCTAGTTTCTGCTTCCGCTGCACAACCCCAAGCCATCAGCTGGCGGTAGCCCCTGCCGCTTCAGCCAGCGCGGCCGCGATCTCGTCTCCCATCCGCTCGCTGTAGCGGTCCACCAGGTAATCCGTACGCCCCCGCGTCAGCAGCGTGAATTTCACCAGCTCTTCCATCACATCGACCACCCTGTCGTAGTAGGGCGAGGCTTTCATTCGGCCATGGTCATCGAATTCCTGCCATGCCTTGGCTACCGACGACTGGTTCGGAATGGTCAGCATGCGCATCCAGCGGCCAAGCACCCGCAGGGTGTTGACCGTGTTGAACGACTGGGAACCGCCGCTCACCTGCATCACGGCCAGGGTGCGGCCCTGCGTGGGGCGCACACTGCCGTCCTCCAGCGGCAACCAATCGATCTGATTTTTGAACACGCCGGTGATCGTGCCATGCCGTTCCGGGCTGACCCAGACCTGTCCCTCCGACCACTGTGACCACTCCCTCAGCCGCTGCACTTCAGGGTGGCTCTTGTCCACGCTGTCCAGCATCGGCAGCAGGTGCGGATCGAATACGCGCGTCTCGCAGCCCAGGTGACGCAGCAGCCGCTCGGCCTCCAGCGCCAGTTTGCGGCTGAACGACTGCGGCCTGAGCGAGCCATAGAGCAGCAGGATCCTCGGCGGCCCCTGATTGTCGGCGGCAAGAAGGCTGTGGTCGGGCTGGGGCAGCGAGGCTTCCAGCAGGTTGGGGAGGTCGGGGCTTGTGATCGGCTTCTTCATTCGACTATTCTAGAAATATGGAAACGTCAAATGCAATCTCCGCCCTGACCGCTCTGGGCCATGGCACCCGCTTGGCCGCCTTCCGCCTGCTGGTGGAGGCGGGCCCGGCAGGCCGCATGGCCGGTGACATCGCCACGGCCCTGCAGGTCCCCCCGGCAACGCTCAGCTTCCACCTGAAAGAGCTGGCACAGGCCGGCTTGGTGGAGAGTGAAAGCCAGGGCCGGAACGTCTGCTACCGCGCGAACTTCACTGCCATGACAGGCCTGATCGAGTACCTCACGCACAACTGTTGCGCGGGCTCGCCCAGCGAGCAGTGCGCGCCCACGGCCCCGCAGTGCAAGTGCTGAAGCCACACCCACCCTGTGCAACCAAAGCGACGGCACCATGACCTGCAACGTCCTGTTCCTCTGCACGGGCAACAGCGCCCGCAGCGTTCTTGCCGAAGCCACGCTGCGTGCGTGGGGCGGCCGCCGCTTCAATGCCTTCAGCGCTGGCAGCCAGCCCACCGGTCAGATCAATCCATTCGCGCTCGCGCAGCTGCAGGCCGAAGGCATGCCCATCGATGGGCTGCGCAGCAAGTCGTGGGATGAATTCGCCGATGGCGTGCAGATGGACATGGTGATCACCGTATGTGATTCAGCCGCTGCCGAATCCTGCCCGGTGGTCTTTGGTGATTTCATCCGCAGCCACTGGGGCCAGCCAGACCCGGCTGCGGTGGATGGCAGCGATGCGGACAAGGCAGCGGCATTTGCACAGGCGCACATCGTGGTGAAGTCGCGCCTGCACGCGCTGCTGGACCTGCCCCAAGACCTATGGGCTGATCGCCCGGCGCTGCAGCGTGCTTTGGACGGCATCGGTCAGCTGCAACCGGCCGACAGCTCACCGTGAACGCACCAGCACCGATGCGCTTGTTCGAGCGCCACCTGACCCTGTGGGTTGCGCTCTGCATCGCAGCCGGCACGCTGCTCGGCCACTTCCTGCCCGGCACGTTTGCAGCACTGGCCTCTGCCGAGGTGGCGAAGGTCAACCTGCCGGTGGCGGTGCTGATCTGGCTGATGATCATTCCGATGCTTCTGAAGGTGGACTACGGCGCCATGCGCCAGTTGCAGCAGCACTGGAAAGGCATCGGGGTGACGTTGTTCATCAATTGGGCCGTCAAACCATTCTCGATGGCATTGCTGGGGTGGATATTCCTGCGCCACGTCTTTGCGGATTGGTTGCCGGCTGGGCAGGCTGACAGCTACATCGCGGGGCTTATCCTGCTGGCGGCTGCGCCATGCACGGCGATGGTGTTCGTCTGGAGCAACCTGTGCCGCGGTGATGCGAACTTCACCTTGAGCCAGGTGGCGCTGAACGACGCGATCATGGTGGTTGCCTATGCCCCTGTGGTCGCGTTGCTGCTGGGCATTTCAGCGATCACGGTTCCCTGGGCCACGCTGTTGCTGTCCGTAGGCCTGTACATCTTGGCACCGGTGCTGGTGGCTGCCCTGCTACGGCGTTGGCTGCTCGCCCGCAACGGGGCGGTCGGAATGGAACGCGTGTTGCGCATGCTCGGAACGTTGTCGCTGGCGGCATTGCTGCTGACCCTGGTGCTGCTGTTCGGCTTCCAGGGGCAGCAGATCCTGGGGCAGCCGCTGGTGATCGCGTTGATCGCCGTACCCATCCTGGTGCAGGTCTATTTCACCTCGGGCCTGGCCTATCTGCTCAACCGTCGGCTTGGGGTGGCGCATTGCATTGCCGGGCCATCGGCGTTGATCGGCGCGAGCAACTTCTTCGAGCTTGCCGTAGCAGCCGCCGTAGGGTTGTTTGGCGTGCATTCGGGAGCGGCCTTGGCGACTGTTGTGGGGGTATTGATCGAGGTGCCGGTGATGCTGTCCGTAGTTCGGATCGTGAACCGAACTCAAGGTTGGTATGAGCGGAATGGGAGGATCTGACCAGGTTGCGGTTGCTGGACAACGACTGATTCCAGCCGGTGGCGGACATCCATCCCCGACCGCACACGCCCCTTGAGCCTTCCCGGCTGCCCCGGCGGTTTCATGGGATGATGCGCCACCACGCCCCGGCTGCCAGCACATGCATACCCTGACCGATCCCAATCTGCTGAACGACATCGCTGAGATCGGTCGTATCGAGGCGGTACCGCGCATCCTCGAAACCGTGGCCCATATCACCGGTTCGCGATTCGCGGCGATTGCCCGGGTGACCGAGACGAGCTGGACGGCCTGCGCCACCTTGGACACGCTGGGGTTTGGCCTCGTTCCTGGCGGGCAACTGGTTCTGGAAACCACCATCTGCGACGAGATCAGGCAGTCACCCACCTCGGTCGTGTTCGCGCACGCCAGTGCACACCCGCTGTATTCCAAACACCACACCCCGCGGATCTACGGGCTTGAGAGTTATGCGTCGGTTCCGATCCATCGCCCGGACGGCAGCTTCTTCGGTACTCTCTGCGCCATTGATTCGACGCCGGGCAACTTCGATGAAGTGCATGTCCGACGCTCGATGGAGCTGCTTGCCGATCTTGTTGGGCACTACCTCGACAAGGAGGATCGCCTGCTGGAAGCACAGACAGCGCTGTCCGATGCGCAGCGGGATTCAGACCTGCGCGATCAGTTCATTGCGGTGCTGGGCCATGATCTTCGCAGCCCGCTGCAGGCGATCAGCGTTGCTGCGGATTCGCTGGACATGGAGGCAACATCCGAGCGCCAGCAGCAGATGCTCGCGCACATCGCATCGGGCGTCACCCGCATGGATGGGCTGATCAGCGATGTGCTCGATTTTGCCCGGGGGCGGTTGGGCGGCGGCATTCCGATCTCGCTCCGCGAAAGCCACTCGTTGCAGGCAGATCTTGAACGCGTGGCGGAGGAGGTGGCGATCGCTACCGGCCGCCAGGACATCAGCGTCCAGATGCAGATCGAGGGCAGCGTGGTCTGCGACCCCAGCAGGCTTTCGCAACTGCTGGCAAACCTGCTGACCAATGCCGCGCAGCACGGTGAGCGCTCTGCGCCTGTCACGTTGAAGGTTCACGCTGCATCCAATGGTCTGGTGCTCGCTGTGCACAATGCAGGCTGCATTCCTTCGGAAAGGCTGGGCAACATTTTCAGCCCGTTTTCCCGCGAGCAGGGCGAAGTGCCCAGGCCCGGCCTGGGCCTCGGCATCTACATCGCTTCGGAAATCGCAAGGGCTCACGGCGGGACACTCGAGGTGACGTCGGATGAAGGCGCGGGAACTGTGTTCACGTTCCAGATGCCGAGCGCGGTACGTCCGTAAGGGCAGGGGGAATGCTGCTTCCTGAAGCGCGACCGGCACCCTCGACAGCCACCGCACCCCGCCCGCCTACCGATCGCCGACGGCGTCATTGCGGTGGCGGTTACCTTCTGGGCTGTGTGGGCGCAGCCGAGGTCCGAGGAGGTCTACTCACCTCTTCATGGCAGACGCCGGCTGGCGCGGCAGCCCGCGCAGAGGGACGGAGCTAGCGCTTGGCATCATTCAAGGATTGGACACAGCATGAAAAGGTACGCAGCCATTGGAAGGATGTTTGCACTCCTTCTTGCAGCATCAGGCTTGAATGCTTGCGTCGGTACGCCGCCGCCGCCCCAGGGGACGTCGCAGGCGCTGCTCGCCACGGTTACGAAGTCAGACGTTCGCGACTATTGGACAAATGACTTTGGCAGGGCAAAGCGAACGGGTGGATATTCCGTCATCGTGCCTGTCGAGAGTGCGCAGACGCTGCTTGAGTCGATTCGGGGAAAGGTGCCCTCTGGCTACGTCGCTTTTGTTGGAACAACCCACAACCTCGATGATCCGAGGATCAGGGGCGCTGAACTGGTGGTGGCACCTGGTCAGGACCAGTTTGACATCGTCCGCCTCGCAGCTACCGATGCTGTCAACCATGACATGACCACCGATCAGATCATCGAAGAGCTGAAACGGTGGGACGCTCAATTCGGGATTGATATCCGGCAAGCTGAGACCGACACCATTCAACTCAAGCTCAAGACTGTTCCAGCGGATCTTCCAGAGTTTTCCCAAAGGCTTTACGCGTTCTGCCCGGATATCGTTGATCAAGGGGTCGGTGACATCGAGTCACTTCAGGTGGCGGTCAAACAGGAAGGAGTGATCGTCCTTTGGTGGGACTAGTCGCGTGGTGCCTGGTCGAGGAATTACTGAAGTTATCAGTCAAGCTGTAGAAGTCAGGGCAAGGCGAATCCTGGGTGACAGTGGGCGGCAGCAGGTAGTGGCGATGCGTCCCTGACAGGGAACTTTGCAGGTAGCGGAGATGCTTTCAGGCAGCCGCCTTGCCCCGATCCAGCTGCCGATATCCAATGGCCTCCGCCAGGTGTGCCGTCCCGATTCCCTCGCACGTATCCAGATCCGCAATCGTCCTCGCCACCCGCAGAATCCGGTGCATCGCCCGAGCCGACAGCTGCAGCCGCTCGATCGCCTGCTCCAGCAGATCCTGATCGCCCTCGCTCAACCGCGTACACGCTCTCAGTGCTGCCGGTGGCAGATGCGCATTCAACCCACCTCGCGCGCGCTGCCGTGCATGCGCTGCTTCGACCCGTGCCCGCACCACCGCACTTGGTTCGCCCAGCGGGGTGCTCTCGCGCAGTTCCACTGCATCCATCCTGGCCACGCTGATATGCAGGTCGATGCGATCCAGCAACGGCCCAGAGACCCGCGCGCGGTAGCGGGTGATGCGCTCATCGGTGCACAGGCAACGATTGCTGCGGTCGCCTGCCCATCCAGAAGTGCAGGGGTTCATCGCCGCCACCAACTGGAAGCGCGCCGGGTACTGCACGCTACGCGCGGCACGCGCGATGCGGATGTGTCCGGACTCCAAGGGCTCACGCAGGGTCTCCAGGGCACTGCGGTTCCATTCCGGCAGCTCGTCCAGGAACAGCACGCCGTGATGCGCCAGCGAGATCTCGCCGGGGCAGGGTGGATTGCCACCGCCCACCAAGGCCGCCGCACTCGCGCTGTGGTGGGGCGCGCGGAACGGCCGCTGCCGCCAGCGCCTCGGGTCCAGGCCTTCGCCACTGACCGAGGCAATCGCGGCCAGCTGCAGCGCCTCATATTCTCCGGTCTCCGGCAGCAGGCTGGGCAGGCGCGAGGCCAGCAGGGTCTTGCCGCAGCCGGGGCTGCCGATCAGCAGCAGATGGTGGCCACCGGCGGCGGCCACTTCCAATGCGCGCCGCGCGAGTGCCTGCCCGCGCACGTCGGCCAGATCGGGAAGGGGCAGTGGTGTGGTGTCCACGCGCTGCACCGGCGGCAGCAGACGTGGGTTGCCCAGCCCGGCGCAACACTCCAGCAGGGTGCGGGCCACGCGCACGTCGGCATGCTCGGCCAGGGCAGCCTCAGCAGCATTGCCCGGCGGCACCACAAGGATGCGCCCGGCCTCGGCGGCGGCAATCGCGGCGGGCAGCGCGCCGCTGACCGGACGCAGTTCGCCGGTCAGGCCCAGCTCGCCGAGGAACTCGTAACGCAGCAGCGACTGTGGATCGACCTGGCCGCTGGCGGCGAGGATGCCCAGCGCGATGGCCAGATCGTAGCGGCCGCCTTCCTTGGGCAGGTCCGCCGGGGCCAGGTTCAAGGTGATGCGCCGCTGCGGGAAATCGAAGCGCGCGCAGAGCAGGGCGGCACGCACGCGCTCGCGTGACTCGCGCACGCTGGCTTCGGCCAGGCCGACGATCTGGGTGACCGGCAGGCCGCCGGACAGATGCACTTCCACCCGCACCAATGGGGCATCGACCCCGGCACGGGCACGGCTGTAGACCAGCGCCAGGCTCATGTGTGAATTCCTGCGGAGAGGTGCTTGATGGTGCGACGCGGATGCAACTGATCGCCATCAGGGTTTTCAGAGCGCGCGGCTAGGGGATCGCCCACAACTAATAGCAATGACCTATGGCATGGGGTAAGTGGTGTGGTAGCGCACTACATTACCAGCACGACTTGCCGCGAGTCGCGGTTCGGCGCATCGGCGCCGGCCTCCTCATCCCAAGGGTCTGCGCGCACCCGACAGGGGGCGCTTGATGGGCAAGGCAATGACGATGTGGGCAGCCGCCCTCCTGCTGGCGACCGCCGGGCTGGCGCACGCGGGCGAGATTTTGGTCAGGCGCGGGGGCTACACGCTGCAGGGCGAGGAATCGGGGTCGGGCACCACCACGGTGGTCTTCGAGGCCGGCTTCGGACAGGGCCCGGGTGCATGGAAGCAGGTGATCGCCGGGCTGGGGGCAGACTACCGGAGCGTCGCCTATGCGCGGGCAGGGCTGGGCAAGTCAGGCAGCGATGGCGAGACCAAGCGCATTGATGATCACCTGAGTGATCTGAGCGCGCTGATCGAGACCGTCGCGCCGGGCCAGCAGGTGATCCTGGTCGGTCATTCCTACGGCGGGCTGCTGGTGACGGAGTTCGCGAGGCGCCATCCGCAGCGCGTGCGCGGCATCGTGCTGGTGGACCCGGCCACGATAAGCCAGCGCCTCGCCTACAGGACGGCGGATGCGGCGCGGGTGCAGGCCGATGATGCCGCGCTGCTGGCGATGCTGCCGCCGTCGATGGCCGCAGACTACCGCGTGCTGGTCGAGCAGCTTGATGCGGCAGATGCTGCGGGCGAGCGTGCGATGCCGGACGTGCCGGTGGCACTACTGACTGCAACCCAAGTGGCCGACGAGCCGTTGGTCTTCGAAGAAACCGCGGCGGGCAAGGTGATCTGGAGGGCGCAGCACGCGCTGCCGTTCTCGACCTTCGCACGCGGCGTGCATCGCTATGTTGCTACCGGCCACAGCATCGCGAAGGAGGACCCGCCGGCGGTGGTGCAGGCCATCGGTGAGATGGCGGCCATGCCGGCCGTTGCGGACCACTGACCCAGCGAGGCCGGCGGCGCAGGCGGCCGGCCGACTTACCGGATGCGTAGGTCAACCGTTGTCGCGGAACTCCGGATACAGGGTCATGCCGCCATCGACAAACAGCGTAGTCCCGGTGATGTAGTCGGCCATGTCCGAGGCCAACCAGACCACGGCGCGTGCGACGTCTTCCGGCTCGCCGATGCGCCCGTAGGGAATCAGCTTGAGCAGCTTGGTCAGCGCTTCCTCGCTGTCCCAGGCATCGCGATTGATGGGCGTGCGGATGGCACCGGGCGCCACGGCATTGACGCGGATACGGTCTGCGGCGACTTCCTGCGCCAATGACCGCGTCAGCATGCGGATACCGCCCTTCGCCGAGGCATAGTTCACGTGCCCAGCCCAAGGGATGACCTCGTGGACGGAACTGAGGGTAATGATTGAACCGGCGCTGCGCGCGGGACGATGCGCTTCAGGCTGCGAGCGGAAGCGCTTCACTGCCTCGCGCGCGCAGAGGAACTGGCCGGTGAGATTGACGTCGATCACCGCGTTCCAGTCATCCAGCGACATCACCGCGATGGGGGCGTCTTTCTGGATACCCGAGTTGGCAACCACCACATCGATCCGGCCAAAGGCGGAGGCCGCCTCATCAAACAGGCGGATGACCTCGGCTTCCTTCGCGACGTCGGCCTGTACCGCGATCGCACGGCTGCCCTCGGCAACGATGCGATCCACCAGCTCGCGTGCCGGTTCCTCGTGCGAGTGATAGTTCACCACCACTGACGCCCCGGCCTGCGCCAGCGCCTCTGCAACGGCCAAGCCGATGCCGGAGCTGGCCCCGGTGACGAGGGCGGCATGACCTTGAAGTGGTAATGCTTGCTTCACGGAACTACTCCAGGTCCGAGGGTTGGGATCGATCAACATACACGGGTGAACGTGGGGACCGGTTACGTCAGGTAGCAGATACGCGTCGTATGTCGTACATGACTCTTCAGCGCCGCAGTTGAGTATGGCCTTACCCCGTGCCAACGATAAGTGAGGAAAGGCAGGGTGCAGCGCAGGAGATCTGCCCTGAGGTGCGCGTGACAATGGCACGTGTCTCGTCGAGCTGTTCCGACCCGGTTACACGTGTTTAATGGGCAGGCGTGGAACTTCGTGACGTTTTAGGCACGCAGCATGAGCCCGAGGATACGCAAAACGCGAAGGCTGCCAGCTCGTCACACAGTTCTCGAAACGGCTGTGCGCCAGTCACTCCCATCGATTGCGACAAGCTTTAAAACTGTCGATAGCAAGAATCTATTGGCAGTGAGTGAGGTTGAGTGGAAGAAACGAACTCGACCGGTATGAGGCCGCGGGAATCGTATTTGCCGTACATCGGCAGATCCCCATAACCCGCTGGGCTTGTCGGGACACATCGCAGCGCCAAGGAGAGGTTGTGAAAGAGATCAGACAGACCGCTGAAACCAATCACGCATTCGTCTATGACGAGAAAGGCCTTTGCGAAGTGCGTGATCCACGCGCTCTGGAAATGCTGGGCGCCGGGGGCGTCCAGGCCGCCGGCGCAGTCTGCAAGGTAAACAGCGGGAACTGCGTTTCCGGCTGTTCATGCAAGTCCTCCTGAGACCTGCACGTGATGCGCCGCTCTCGTGGCGGCGCATCTCTCTCAGCGCACCAAGGAGAGGAACGCATGCGATACGCGTTGGAACTCGCACTGTCCGGCATCCATAGATCGAAACTTCTCAGCATCCTGATCGTGCTCGCCGTAGCGACTGGCATAAGCGCGTTTGCCACGATGCTGCTGATCCGGATCGGCCTCGGGGGCGATCCTGCACCCAGCATCAGCCAGTCTCTCTATCACGTGGAGCTTGATCTGCGTGATGATGCCGCCCGATCCAGCTCTGCCCGGCCGCTGTCTGTGCTGTCGCTGCACGATGTGCAGGAAATCACCCGGCTCACCGGCGTACCGAGCGTAGCAACATCGTCATCCTGGCTTCCCTACCGGCCCATGGGAACGGATCGGCCGCTCGGCATGATTGCCGTTCGAGGTTTTACATCTGGTGCGCATTCCCTGCTCGACCTGAAGCTGCTTTCCGGAGCCTTCTGGCGATCCGATGATGACCAGAATGGCGCGCGCGTCGCAGTGATCTCGCGATCACTCTCGAGGGAGCTGTTCGGATCGGAAACGGCGGTGGGCAGACAGGTCGAGCTGGCCACGCGAAGCTTCTCGATCGTCGGCGTCGTGGAGGACTGGAATCCCATTCCACGATTCCACGATCTTCGAGGCAGTGCCTACGCGGAAAGCGAGCGTCTTTACATTCCGTTGGCAGCATGGCGTGCGCTGCCAAAGGACTACGGGATGGGCGCCATGTCCTGTCGCAATGGCGTCCATGAGAATCCGGAGAGCGCATCGTGTGCCTGGTTGCAGCTATGGGTCAAGCTGAACGATGCGCGGGCGCTTGGCGCTTTCACCAGTGCACTGCACAGCTATGGACTGGCGCAGGTCGATTCAGGCAGAGCCACTGGCGTGTTCTCCCGCGTGGCACCGCTCAAGGAGTGGCTGGCGATCAATGACGTAATTCCTGATGAAGTCAGTACACAGCTGTGGTTCGCAGCCGGTGTCCTGGTCATCTGCCTCGTGAATGCCGCCGGACTCTTCCTGGCTGGCTTCGTGGGTCGGTCCAGGGAGATCGCCATTCGCCGGTCGCTTGGCGCAACCCGTGGAGACATTGTAAGGCAGCTCGCCGTTCAGTCAGCGGTGCTGGGGGCCGCCGGAGGGCTCGTTTCCATTCCAATGGTCCTCCTCGGATTCCGGGTCGTGCAGGATCTCTCCAGTGCGTATGCATCGCACCTTTCCATTGCGTGGTGGTACGTGGCCCTGTGCCCCCTGATCGCGGCGATGTCTGCACTTCTGTCGGCGTCGATTCCGCTGTGGAGAGCCAGCCAGCAGTTCGTATCGTTGCGCATGGGGGAAGTCCCATGACGATGGTTCACGCGATGATTACGACGCTGAGAACGGTGTCGAAGCACCTCACGGTCGTTGGCCTCATGGTGCTTCAGATCTCAGTGTCCATGGCGGTGCTTGCAAACATAGCCACGATTGTTCTGGAGGCTTCGGAGCGCATCGATGCCGAGTCCGGCCTGAGTGAGGCCGGTATCGCCGTGGTGCAGAACATAGGCGTCATCGGCTTCGAAGACGCTGCAACCAGTTCGGGTGCTGGGCTGCGTTCACTGCGGGGCGTGCCAGGTATCAGCGCCGCAGCACTCGGCCCGGTCCCTTTCGCGGTGGAGCGTGGGTCGGTGCGGCTGGAGAAGTCCAACCGCGATGCGTCAGGGCACCCGTATATCTACTTTGGAAGCGAGCAGCTCGCGAGCGTGCTGGGCACGTCAGTTGTCCAGGGCGTTGCACTGGATAGCCTGCAGGCACCCGCCGTAGAGGACGTACTTGAGCCCAACAGCACGTTGGCCGTACCTGCGGTCGTCACCCAGAGTCTTGCCAAGCGCCTATTCCCTGCGGGGGGCGCCATTGGAAAAATGATCCACACCGAGGTGTGGGGCAGCTATCCGCTGACCCTGCGAGTTGTGGGTATCACGGCAGACTTCAGGAGCGCATCCACCGGTGATGCCAGCGACTACGAGGCCGTGATCTCGGAAGTAAAGATCGATGCCCAGAGTATCGGGGGGCTGTATGCCGTCCGTCGAAACGTGCCATTTGATCTAGAGGCGAAGCGGGCCGTGACTCGCGCCCTGTCCTCGTCCATGCCGGGCTTTGTACAGGAGCCCGTTCGCTCAGTGGCCGAGCTCAGGACAGCGCACTTCGCCAAAGACGCATCCAGATCAAGTGTGTTGCTGGCAGTAGTTGTTGTTGTGACCGCTTCGTCAGCCCTGGGGATTTTCGGAATGAGTCATTACTGGGTCTCTGCCAGACACCGGTCGATTGCCATCCGGCGCGCGCTTGGGGCATCCCGACGTGACGTGGTGGCTCTCTTCGCCGTGGAGAGTGCCGTTGTTGCCGGGCTTGGCGTGACCCTGGGTGCGGGGTTGGCCGTAGCGGGGAACCGTCTTCTCGCGAGCCAGCTGGAGATGGCTGCAGTAAGCGCCGCGTCGGTGGCGCTGGGTGCGGGACTGACGTTGCTGAGTTGCCAGATCGCCGCGCTGATTCCCGCTCTGGGCGCGGCCAAGGTTGATCCCGCCTTGGCGTTTCGCCAGCGATGACCGCGTGTCCAGGAGAATAGCATGGTGCTTGGGCTGTGGAATCGCTGGATGCTTCGGAGTCGAGACGTCGTCCTTCAGTCCGAGTCAACGGAGTGTGGTCTGGCGTGCTTGGCGATGATCGCTGCCAGATTCGATCGGCGGGTAACCCTTCGCTGGCTGCGGCGTCGATACCCGGTTTCACTTCGAGGTACGACGGTTGCTCGTCTCTCGGAGATTGCCCGCGACCTTGGCTTGCAGCACCGCGTGTTTGCCGGAACCGGGTCAGCACTGAGAAAGCTTGATGCGACCTGCGTTATTCTGGTTGATGGCTGCCATTTTGTGGTCGTCGAGCGACTTGGATCCGAGCAGTTTCTTGTGCTCGACCCGGCTGTCGGTGAGATGGTTCTTTCCTGCGCCGAATTGGAGAAGCGATTCTCCGGTGCATTGCTTCGGTTTACTGGCGGTAGCAGACAGTGTGAAGACATGCCGGTGGAGCCAAGCCCCTGGTCGGCGCTGACGTCGCAGATGCGTCCACGCAGGCTCCGGTATCTCCCAATACTGCTTCTAGCTTTAGTGGCGGAGCTGCTTACGGTCGCAGCGCCTTTGTACATCCAGTCCGCGGTAGATGGTCTAGGGGGCACTGGAGTATTAAGTGCGGAAGGCCTGTTGCTCATATTCGCTTTCATTGCGATTGCGAGGGTAGGGGCTACTTCCATCCGCGCTCTGCTCACTGCAGACCTGGGTGCTTCGATTGTTGGCGGGCTTTCGAACAGTGTGTTTGGCCGGATACTGGAGCTTCCTCCGTCCTACTTCCTGCGCAGGCATCCAGCAGATGTCATCTCGCGGCTGGGATCGGTGCACGAAGTTCAGGAGCTTGCATCGTCCGGGATCGTGGAATGCGCGGTCGATGCGCTTGCGCTGTTCATCCTGCTGGCGGCGTGCTGTACCTATAGCCTCCCGCTTGCGGTGATGGCCGCTTCTGGAGCGGCTTTGTGCATGGCCCTTCGGGTATCCACGTCAGGTCGTGTAGGCGTCGCGTGCAACGTGCTCGCAAACAGGCTCGCATCGCAGGACCGTGAGGTGATCGAGACCGTGCGTGCAGCACAGACGGTCAAGCTGAACGGAATGGAGCGACTCAGGGGTGACCGGTTCCGCAGGGGCAACTCGTCACTTATCAGAGCGAGTATTTCTCTTCAGCGCATGGCTATCTTTTCGCAGTCCGGAAGCGATGTCATTCTCGCTCTCTTGACGGTTCTCGTGGTCCACGTAGGCGTGTTGGCGGTTGATAGCGGAGTTCTATCCGTCGGTGCTCTTGTCGCCGTGACCATCTATGTCGAAATGATCTGCCAGCGCGCAAGTGCGCTCGTACCAAAAGTGATGGACGTAAAGATGGCGCGGGTGCATCTGCAGAGAATTTCGGAGGTGCTCTCCGAGCCCGCAGAGGAGTGTGCGGCCTGGGCCGGAGCGGGCGACAGACGTCCTGCGCCGTCCGTTGTCTGTCGTGGGATCCACTTTCGTTACTCCGTCGATGATCCCTGGGTGCTCAAGGATGTAAGCCTCACCATTCGGCCGGGTGAGATGGTGGCCATCGTTGGTCCGTCGGGTGTGGGTAAGTCAACGCTGTTGAGCATCCTGGCTGGTTTGGTGGCACCGACAGACGGCGTGCTTGAAGTGGACGGTTATGACGTGAAGGCCTGTCACTTGCCCCTCCTGCGCCGCCAGATTGGAACTGTCCTCCAGCAGGACACCCTGCTGTCAGGGACTGTGCTTGAGAACATCACGTTTGGGGAGGTGGCTGATATCCCGCGCGTGTGGAAATGCCTCGCTGCTGCGGGCCTCGACAACTTTGCATCGTCCCAGCCGATGGCGCTTGCGACCCAGGTGGGGGATGAAGGGCGTTTGCTGTCCGGTGGCCAGCAGAAGCGCCTTCTGTTGGCGCGCGCGCTCTATCGGGCGCCGAGAGTTCTGGTTCTGGATGAAACGCTGAGCCAGCTCGACTACGAGGCGGAGCAGCAGATCATGAGTGTCCTTTTGGGACTGCAGATGACGAGGATCATTGTGACG
Source organism: Stenotrophomonas sp. SPM (assembly GCF_003105135.1). Classification (NCBI taxonomy): domain Bacteria; kingdom Pseudomonadati; phylum Pseudomonadota; class Gammaproteobacteria; order Lysobacterales; family Lysobacteraceae; genus Stenotrophomonas; species Stenotrophomonas sp. SPM. The sequence goes on from NZ_QETL01000002.1 coordinate 78,446, forward strand.
CACCGGGTTTCCACTCTACCGGAGGGAGTGCGTGTGATCAGGGTGGGGTAGCAACTACAAGGAGAGGTAGGTGGAGAACTTTCAGGAACGATTGAACAGGCGGTTGGAGCTAACGATCATGCCGACCGAGAAGTGCAATTTTCGATGTGTCTACTGCTACGAGGATTTCGAGATTGGTCGAATGCGTGCGCCAACCATTGCCGGAATCAAGGCGCTGGTGCGCAGGCGTGTGGAGCAGCATGGGCTGAAAGAGCTGCGTGTGGAATGGTTTGGCGGTGAGCCACTTCTAGCGAAGGGTGTTGTCCTGGGGTTGTCTCGGGACTTCCACTCGCATTCTTCCTCTGGGGCTCTCGAGCTGCTGGATTGCAGCATGACCACGAACGGTTTTGAGCTGACCCCGCCGTTGTTCAGTGAACTGATAGCACTTGGCGTGAACTTCTTCCAGATATCCCTGGATGGCGATTCGGATGCTCACGATCTGACGCGACGGTATGCCTCTGGGGCTGGCACGTTTCATCGGATCTACGAGAACCTGCTTGCGATGAAGGCCTCCAGCTTCAACTTCACGGTGATGATGCGATTGCACATCATGCCGGGAAATGAAGAAAGTCTGATGCGACTTTCGCGCCGACTGTGTGGTGACTTCAAGGCAGATGCACGCTTCACGGTGTTTCTGCGCGACATATCCAATCTTGGCGGGAAGGGCGAGTCTCTGCAGATGATTTCGCACGCCGAGGCCGTCCGGATATCCAAGCTCCTGCAGGCGCACTTTGAAGCTGAGGGCTTCTATGTCGAGAATGGAGTGGAAGCTGAGTTTGAAAGCCAGGTTTCGGTGTCAGGGCTTTCAGAGTCGAACCCGGCGTTCCAGTCACTGAAGGAATCGGGTCTCCGTGTCAGTCACGTGTGCTATGCAGCCAAACCCAACCACATGCTTATCCGAGCGGATGGGCGCATTGGGAAGTGCACCGTGGCGCTGGGCAGCGAAGGTAACGTGGTTGGGGCCTTGGCTGAAGACGGGACGGTAGCCTTGGACCCCGAGAAGATGAAGTTCCGGACGCGAGGCTTTTTGTCGGGTGACGCATCAGAACTTGGGTGTCCGCTGATCGGCCGCACTGGCTAGTCACTGCTGTGGGCGCGACCTCTGCTTTGGCAGGAGGTCGCATTCCCTCGTACGTCCACTCCGGGGCGCTCAGCCCTGGGCTGAATCCCGCCCCTCCAGCTCACGCACCAGCGCCTCCAACGCATCCAGCTTCTCGCGCGTCTTCAACAGCACCGCGCGCTGCACTTCGAATTCCTCGCGCGTCACCAGGTCCAGCTTGGCCAGGCCGGCCTGCAGCGCGGTCTTGAAGGTGGCCTGCAGTTCCTCGCGCGATTCGCGCAGGCCCGGCGGGACCAGGTCGCTCAGGCGGCGGGCGAGGTCATCGAGGTGGTTCAGGTCGATCATGGGGGTACTCCGTGGCCTGGCAGGCCTTTCTGCGCATAAGGATACTTGCGGGCCGCGCGCCCGGACAGGCGGCGGCGGTTTCGCGCCGGGCGCGTTCAGGCGCTATCCTCCACGTCGGAATACAGGAGATCGACGATGAAGATGGTCATGGCGGTGGTCAAGCCGTTCAAGCTCGACGACGTGCGCGAGGCGCTGGCCGAGCGTGGGGTTACCGGTATTACGGTGACCGAGGTGAAGGGCTTTGGCCGGCAGAAGGGCCATACCGAGCTGTACCGTGGCGCCGAGTACGTGGTCGACTTCCTGCCGAAGGTGAAGCTGGAAGTGGCGGTGACCGATGACCAGGTGGAACTGGTGGTCGAAGCCATCGTGAAGGCCGCGGGTACCGGCAAGATCGGCGACGGCAAGGTGTTCGTGTACGACCTGGGCAGCGTGGTGCGCATTCGTACCGGCGAGCTGGACGCAGACGCGCTGTAATCCGCTCTTGTAGAGCCGAGCCCACGCTCGGCTGCCGTTTCGCCTTTTGTAGAGTCGAGCCATGCTCGACTGCGTTTCGCGTGATGCAGGCAGAGCAGTCGAGCATGGCGCGACTCTACAGCAGCGCTCAGCGCTGCTTCGCCCACTTGTAGAACCGCTTCCAGCCCTGGCGCACGGCCGCGACCCAGCCCGGGTCGGCCACCAGGGCGGCCTGCGCGGCGCTCGGCGCCTGGCCGGTCACGCGCTGGCGGATCTTCAGCAGATTCTTCATGTCGCTGCGGCGCATCTGCCGGCTGAGCGGGTTGCGGCGCAGCCAGCGCGGGGCGCGCCAGGCCGAGGTGAAGTCCAGCAGCACCGGCACGCCACCACTCACCACCACGTTGGTGCCGTGCAGGTCGTTGTGGGTGATGCCTGCCGCGTGCAGGCGGCTGAGCGCGTGCTGCAGCTGGTCGAACACTTCATTGCCCACCGCCTGCGCGGTGCTGAGCGTCTGGCCCGGAATGAATTCCATGCCCAGGGCGAGGCCACCGAGGGTGCCGAGCAGGGCCGGGGCGTGCTTCCAGCCACCCAGGCGCTGCAGGATGCGCGCTTCGCGGCGCACCATGAGGCGCGCGATCAGCGAAACCGGCGTGCCGCGGTAGCGGGAATAGTCCTTCACCACCGCCGGACGGCCGTCCAGGCAGGTGCGGTACACATCGGGGGCGAGGAAACGTTCACCGCGCTTGAGCAGCAGCGGGGCCACGGCGTCATCGCCGCAGGACGGGGAGGGGGAAACAGTGGAAGTCATGGCGGGGTCTCGGACGACGACCCGGTGGGTGGCGCTGCAGCGTCAAGCGAACCGGTACGACTGGGGGGAGGTAGCTAAACTTTCGTTAAGTGAATTTTAGTACCGCCGAGTTCGCTAATCCACGTTTTGTCGGAGAAATGTCGGGGCCGTAGCTGGAACAGTTCGTCACGCCTGATCGGACAATTTCGTCTCACTTAGCGCTTCAGGCCCTTTCAATCAATGGTTTGCCTGCAACTGGCCGGCAATGCGCTGCACGAACGGCAGCAGTGCGTCGCGCAGCTGGTCCAGGCCGGGGTGCTCGATGGGGAAGTGGCCGCACGCCTCCAGCAGCACCCGCTGCCCGGGCGCGGCCAAGCGCTGGAATGAGCGGTCGCTGATCGCCACAGGGGTCCAGTCGTCGCAGGCGGGGTGCAGCATCAGCACCGGGCAGCGCTGGAACTGCTCGGGCTCCAGCGCCGGGGCGGTGTCGAACAGCGAGGCCAGCAGCCCCAGCGGCACGCGGTTGCCGCCGCCCAGCGGGTCGGCGCAGACCAGCGCGGTCAGGGCCGGGTCGCGCGACATGCGCTGCATGTGAGTGAACCAGCGCACCGGCACGCGCAGGCCGCGGGTGAGGCGGCTGAGGGGCCGCAGCGTGGCCAGCAGGGCCTGCTTCCAAGCGCCGTATTCGATGGCGCCCCCAGGGGCGGTGCTGAGGCCATAGCCGGGCAGGTCGGGTGCCAGCACTTCATGCCCGGCGTCGGCCAGGCCAGCCGCCAGTGGGGCAAACATGCGCCCGTAGCCGCCGGCGCCATGCACCAGCACCACGGTCGCGTCGGCATCGGGCGGGCCGTGGCGGTCCAGCTGCAGCGAGCCCCCCGCCCAGTGGAAGGCCTTGCTGCGGGGCATGGCGGCGGGCTGGTCCGGGAAGAAATCCCGTAGCGGGCGCTGAGGGCAGGGTAGGGGGCGGGGTCGCGGGCCGGCATCCGGGCAGTGTAGGCCGGTTGTTCAGCTACGTGATGCTGAACAGGGCGCACGGGTAACTTGACCCCGGCGCAGCGGCTGCGGAACATAAGCTGTTAACTCGCGACATCGGCGGCCGCCCCCACCGGCACGTCACCGTCCCCTGCCGCGTCCCCCAACCTGGTGCTGGCCGCGCGGCCGCATCGTTCGTTTCCCTGTCCGGCGCCCGCTGGAGGAAAGTGTTTTGATCATCAAGATTGTCCTGGCAGCGCTGTTCGTGGCCTGCGTGCTGTACATCCATTACCGCGGCAAGGTCCGCGCGCGCTGGTCGCGCCAGTTGCTGGACCACTCCAGCTTCATGGCTCCGATCAACGTCATCATGTATCTGTTCTCGAAGGTGCCGACCACGCCGTTCCTGGACCCGGGCAAAGAGCTTCCGCAGCTGGAGCCGCTGCGGCAGAACTGGCAGGTGATCCGCGACGAGGCGCTGGCGCTGCGCGATGCGCAGAAGATCGCCGCCTCCAGCAGCTACAACGATGCCGGCTTCAATTCGTTCTTCCGCCGTGGCTGGAAGCGTTTCTACCTGAAGTGGTACGGCCCGTCGCACCCGTCGGCCAAGGCCATGTGCCCGAAGACCGTGGCGCTGATCGAATCGATTCCCGACGTGCGCGCGGCGATGTTCGCGCAGCTGCCGCCGGGCAGCGAACTGCGCCCGCACCGCGATCCCTTCGCCGGTTCGCTGCGCCTGCACCTGGGCCTGAGCACGCCCAACGACGATGGCTGCTACATCGTGGTGGACGGGGTGAAGAAGAGCTGGCGCGATGGCGAGTGGATGATGTTCGACGAGACCTACATCCACCACGCGCACAACGAGACCGACCAGGACCGCGTGATCCTGTTCTGCGATATCGCCCGCCCGCTGCGCTTCGGCCTGCCGGGCCTGTTCAACCGCGCGGTGGCGTCCACGCTGCTGGCCGGCGGCGCCTCGCCGAACCTGCCGGGTGACCCGACCGGTGGCGTCAACAAGGCCTTCGGGGGCGTGTACAAGGTGCGCCTGAAGGCCAAGGCCCTGCGCGAGCGCAGCGTGGTGGCCTACCAGATCATCAAGTGGGGCCTGGTGGTGGCGGTGATTGCGGGTATCTGGGCGATCTGATCCAACGTTCGCCGGGCATGGCCCGGCGCTACCGGATGCGTCCCGCCGTGTTGTAGAGCCGAGCCCATGCTCGGCCGCACTTCGCGCAGAAGCAGTCGAGCATGGCTCGACTCTACAGACAGCAGAAACCCGCGCTGTCGCCAGCGCGGGTTTTTCTTTACTTCAACGCCGCCTGCACGAACGGCGGGGTCACCAGCACGCCGGTGTGCAGCGCGGCGGTGTAGTACAGGGTATTGAAGGTCTTGGCAGCCGAGTCGGCCTGGCGGAAATCGAAGCCGCTCTCGCCCTTGCGCGCCATGGTCACGCTCCACCAGCCGGTGGGGTAGCACGGCTGCGGGAACGGCAGGGTCTTGAACGAGCCGAAGCCGGCCTTGCCCATCTCGGTGCGCATCTCGTTGATCAGCTCCAGCTGCATCAGCGGCGATTCGGACTGCTGCACCAGGATGCCGTCGTCCTTCAGAGCCTTGAAGCAGCTCTCGTAGAACGCCTTGTTGAACAGGCCTTCGCCGGGGCCGACCGGGTCGGTCGAATCGACGATCACCACGTCCACGCTGCCGGCCGGGCAGTTGGCCATGTAGGCCACGCCGTCGTCGAACAGCAGTTCGGCGCGGGCGTCATCGTTGGAATCGCACAGTTCCGGGAAGTGCTTGCGCGCCATCACGGTGACCTGCTCGTCGATATCGCACTGGGTCACGCTCTCCACGCCCTTGTGCTTGAGCACTTCGCGCAGGGTGCCGCAGTCGCCGCCACCGATGATGACCACGCGCTTGGGCGCAGCGTGGGTGAACAGCACCGGATGGCTGATCATCTCGTGGTAGAAGAAGTTGTCCTTGCTGGTCAGCATGATGGCCCCGTCGATGGTCATCAGGTTGCCCCAGTCGGTGGTCTGGAAGATCTCGATCTTCTGGAACGGCGACTGCACCTCGTCCAGCTTGCCGGTGATGCGGTAGCCGATCGCCGAGCCAGTGCGTTCGAAGTGTTCGATGTACCAGTTGCTGCTGTCAGTCATTGGATTACGGTCCTGTTCGGAGGGTTGAAGCCGGGCTGGCGGGCGGGGCCGCGTGGCACAGATGCCACATCCGGACGGATCGGCCCGTTCAGGTTCAGACCTGCCACGGGCGCGGGCGCGCATGATAACGAACCTGTGGGCATATAGGCGTTATCATGCCCCCCCTTTTATTGCCAACAAGGCCGACTGCAATGACCGATTGGTCCCTCGACCAAGCCCGCAAGACCTACTCGATCCCGCATTGGGCGGATGGTTATTTCGATGTGGATCAGGCCGGGCACATGGTGGTGAGACCGACCGGGGCAGATGGCCCGGTGGTGTCGCTGCCCAAGGTGGTGGACGCCGCACGTGCCGGCGGCGCCAAGCTGCCGCTGCTGGTGCGCTTCCCGGACATCCTCGGCCAGCGTCTGGGCAAGCTGCAGGCGGCGTTCGCCCAGGCCCAGCAGGACTGGGACTACCCGGGCGGCTACACCGCCGTGTACCCGATCAAGGTGAACCAGCACCGCGGCGTGGCCGGCACCCTGGCCAGCCACCACGGTGAAGGCTTCGGCCTGGAAGCCGGTAGCAAGCCCGAGCTGATGGCCGTGCTGGCGCTGTCGCGCCCGGGTGGCCTGATCGTCTGCAACGGCTACAAGGACCGCGAATACATCCGCCTGGCCCTGATCGGTCGCAAGCTGGGCCTGCAGACCTTCATTGTCATCGAGAAGCCGTCCGAGCTGAAGCTGGTGCTGGAGGAATCCAGGGCGCTGGACGTGAAGCCGGGCCTGGGCGTGCGCATGCGCCTGGCCTCGCTGGGCGCCGGCAAGTGGCAGAACAGCGGTGGTGACAAGGCCAAGTTCGGCCTGTCCCCGCGCCAGCTGCTGGACCTGTGGAAGTCGCTGCGCGATACCGAGTACGCCGACTGCCTGAACCTGCTGCACTTCCACATGGGGTCGCAGATTTCCAACGTGCGCGACATCGCCAACGGCATGCGCGAAGCCACCCGTTATTTCGTCGAGCTGTCACAGCTGGGCGCGAAGATCACCCATGTGGACGTGGGCGGCGGCCTGGGCGTGGATTACGAAGGCACCCGTTCGCGCAGCTTCTGCTCGATCAACTACGGGCTGAACTCGTACGCCAGCAACATCGTGCAGCCGCTGGCCAACGCCTGCGAAGAACACGGCCTGACCCCGCCGCGCATCGTCACCGAGTGCGGCCGTGCGATGACCGCCCACCACGCGGTGCTGATCGCCAATGTCTCTGAAGTGGAGCAGGCGCAGGAAGGCCGCGTGCCGGACCAGCATGACGATGAGCCGGCCTCGATCCGCCATCTGCGCGAGATCCACGAGGAACTGGACACCCGTCCGGCGGTGGAACTGTTCCAGGAAGCGCAGCATTTCCATGCCGAAGGCCTGGCCAGCTATGCGCTGGGCCAGATCGACCTGCCGCAGCGTGCGCGCATCGACGATCTGTTCTATGCCATCGCCCACGGTGTGCGTGCGCGCCTGAGCTACGATGAAAAGAGCCACCGCCCGGCGCTGGACGAACTGAACGAGCGCTTGGTCGACAAGTACTTCGTCAACTTCAGCGTGTTCGAATCGATTCCCGATGCGTGGGCGATCGACCAGGTGTTCCCGATCGTGCCGATCGAGCGCCTGAACGAGACCCCGGACCGCCGCGGCATCATCGCCGACATGACCTGCGACTCGGACGGCATGGTGAAGACCTACGTCGAGAACGAGAGCCTGGATACCTCCCTGCCGCTGCACGCGATGAAGCACGGCGAGAGCTACCGCATCGGTTTCTTCATGGTCGGTGCCTACCAGGAAATCCTGGGCGACATCCACAACCTGTTCGGCGATACCGATGCCGTGGAAGTGGTGGCCGATGCCGACGGCTACGCGATCACCCAGCAGCGCCGCGGTGACACCACCGACGTGATGCTGGATTACGTGGGCTACAAGCTGGACGACCTGCGCGCGGCCTATGCCCAGCGTGTGGCCGCGGCCGAGCTGTCGCCGGAACGTGCACAGGAACTGTCGCAGGCGCTGGAAGCCGGCCTGACCGGTTACACCTACCTGTCCGACGAACCGCTGGCGTGATGTCTGCGATGCGCCGGGGATGACCCGGCGCGACCGACGCCGATGAGCGCGCGCGCGATCTTCCATCTGTTCCTGCATGCCGCCGTGCCAGCCCTGCTGGCATGGCTGTTCTGGCGCAGGCGGTTTGCTTCGGCCTGGCTGTTGTTGCTGCTGGGCTGGATCATCGACCTCGACCATCTGCTGGCCGACCCGATCTACGCGCCGAACCGCTGCAGCATCGGCTTCCACCCCTTGCACACCGCACCGGCGATTGCCGTGTATGCGGGGCTGTGCGTGCCGAAGAAGACCCGGCTGGTAGGCATTGGTTTGATGATCCACATCGCGCTGGATGCCATCGACTGCTGGTGGATGCATCACCGCTGACGGCGGATATCGTGCACCGCCGGGCATGGCCCGGCGACCGCAACGGCAGGTCACCCCACCGGCAACCACAACGTGGCACGCAATCCTGGCTGGGCGTTCTCCAACGCCAACCGCCCGCCGTAGCTGGCGGCGATGTCTCCCACAATCGCCAGGCCCAGCCCGCTGCTGCCTTCGCGCTCATCCAGGCGCACGCCGCGCTGGGTGACCTGCGCCAGCGCATCGGCGGCCAGGCCGGGGCCGTCGTCGCGCACTTCGATGCGCAGCTGCGCTTCGTCATTTGCCGCGCTGATCGACACCCGCTGCCGTGCCCACTTGCCGGCGTTGTCCAGCAGGTTGCCCAGCATTTCCTCCAGGTCCGCACGCGCACCGGCAAACTGCAGCGCCTCGTCGATACCCTCTGCACCAAACACAACGCCGCGCTCGCCATGCACACGGGTCATCAGCCCGCACAACGCCCGCGCCGCCGGTGCCACGCCGGTGCGCTGGCGATGATCCGCTGCCAGGCCCACCGCCAGGTAGCGGTCGACACTGGCCTGCATGCGCGCGCCCTGTTCGCGCACGGTCGTGCGCCATTCCGTCCCGTCGCCATCGGCCTCGGCCGCCAGCACGCTCAGCGGCGTCTTCAATGCATGGGCCAGGTCTTCGGCACTGGTGCGTGCACGCGCGACCATCCTCTGCTGGTGTTCGAGCAGGGCGTTGAGCTCCTCGCCCAGTGGCACGATCTCGCTGCCCAGGCCATCGGTGTCGATGCGCTGGGCCTGCCCGCGCCGCACGCGTTCAAGCTGATGGGCCAGGCGCCGCAGCGGGCGCAGGCCGAACTGCACCTGGCTGGCCAGCACCGCCAGCCAGACTGCCACCAGCACGCCCAGCGCCAGCGCGGTGCGCTGGCGGAAGGCCGCCACGTCGGCATCCAGCGCGCTGCGGTCGGTGGCCACGGTCACCCGATATGCCTCGGTGGCGCGTGGCAGGCGCACCTCCTGCATGCGCGCACGCAGCGCCTGCTGCAGCGGCCCGGGCAGGTTGCGGTTGGCCTCGCCGGCTGCCGCGGCCGACAGGGTTTCATCCCACAGCGAGCGCGACTGCAGCAGCACCTCGCCGTGGGCGTTGGCGATCTGCCAGTACGCACCGGAAAACACCCGCTGGAAGCGCGCATCGTTGGGCTCCTGGCGCAGCTGCAGTTGCCCGTCAGGCGTGGTTTCCATCTGCGCGATCAGGGTCAGCAGGTCCTGCTGCAGCTCATGGTCCAGGCGGTCGCGCGCGCTGCGCTTGAACAGTTCGCCCAGCAGCGCGCTGGCCAGCAGCGAAACCAGCAGCAGGCCGATGCCACCGGCCAGCAGCAGGCGGCGGCGCAGCGAGGGTTGCCCGCTCACGGTGCGGCCAGCCGCCAGCCCTGGCCGCGCACGGTCTGGATCAGGTCGCTGCCGAGCTTGCGGCGCACGCGCCCGAGCAGCACGTCCAGCGCGTTCGAATCCGGGTCGAGGCCGCCATCGAAGACCTGTTCGCCCAGCCGGTCGCGGCCGATCACCTGGCCACTATGGTGGATGAAGCAGCTGAGCAGGCGGAATTCCTGCGGGCTGAGCGCCAGGGCCTGGCCGTCCAGTTCGAAGCGCCCGGCGTTGACGTCCAGCTGCAGGGGACCACAGTGCAGGCGTGGGCTGGCATGGCCATGGCTGCGGCGAATCAGGGCGCGCAGGCGCAGCACCAGTTCATCGGCCTGGAAGGGTTTGGTCAGGTAGTCATCGGCGCCGGCATCGAAACCGGCCAGCTTGTCGTGCCAGCGCCCGCGGGCGGTCAGCACCAGCACCGGGAAACTGCGGCCGTTGCTGCGCCAGCGCTCGATCACGCTCAGGCCGTCCAGCCCGGGCAGGCCGAGGTCGACGATGGCCGCCTGCAGATCCTCGATCTGGCCGATCTCTTCGGCCTGGCGGCCATCGGCCACGGTCTGCACCACGTAACCGGCCTGTTCCAGCAGCGGCTGCAGGCGCTGTGCCAGCGCCGCATCGTCCTCGGCCAGCAGAATGCGCATCAGTCGTCCAGCTCCGTCTTCAGCAGCCTGCCGTTGCGCGCATCATAGTCCAGCTCCACCACCACGCCGTCGGCGCGCAGGATCTCCACTTCATACACGCCATCGTCCAGCTCGACTTCCAGCAGCTGGCCGGGGTGGCGCTTGAGCGCATCGCGCACCACGCCTTCCAGCGCGACGTAGCGACCCTGCTGCACGGCCCGGCGCGCGACATCCTGCGCCGGATCCTGGGCAGGCCGGGCGGCGGTCGCGGGGCTGGCCAGGGCCAGCAGCAGGGGCAGGGCGAACAGCAGCGTCACGGGGGAGGGCAGCCATGCGGGGAGGATGGCGCGAGTGTGCCGGTTGCGGCTAACCATTGGCTAACAGCGCCGGCTAAGGGGCTGTTAACCGCACCCGGCATCGTGGCGGTGCCGGGATGGTCCGGCATCGAACAGGAGACCCCCCATGTTGAAGTCACTCACCCTCGCCACCGTCACCGCCCTGGCCTTCGCCCCCGCCGTGCAGGCGGCCCCGCTGGGCATGGCCCAGGTCGAGCAGACCCTGCGCAAGGCCGGCTACACCCACATCCACGAGATCGAGCGCGATGATGGCCTGTGGGAAGCCGATGTCAGCCGTGCCGATGGTCGCTTCAGCGAGGTATATGTCGACCCGAAGACCGGCGAGATCTTCGACGAACACGATGGCCGCGCGCTGCTGGGCACCGGGCAGGTGCTGGCCAAGGCACAGGCGCACGGGCTGCGCGAGATCCATTCGCTGGAACGCGATGGCGCGACCTGGTCGCTGGAAGCACGCAACGCCCGCAACCAGCGCGTGGAAGTGCGCCTGAGCGGCCATGACGGGCGGATCCTCCACAGCGAGCGCGATGGCTGGCTGGATTGAGGTCGGTAACGGCGGGGCGATGTGCAGCCGAGCGTGGGCTCTGACGGTAGCGCCGGGCCATGCCCGGCGAGCGCAGCGGGAGCTGTTTACCAGCCATAAGGCGGCGGGTAATCCCAGTAACCCGGGCCACCGCCGCCATAGAAACCACCACCATACGGGCCGAAGCCCGGGCCCTTGCCTTCGCTGACATGGATGTTGACGTTGACCCCGTGGGTCTTGCCCTCATCGGTGGTGTAGTTCTTGCTGAGGTTGAGCGTGGCGGCGTTGTAGTGCGAGTTGCCGTAGCCCTTCGAATAACCGATGCCGGTGGTGAAGCTGCCGGACACCTTCAGCTTGTCGTCGGTCACGTCGGCGATGCGGGCGTCGTCGTGCACGCGCGGGCCGCTCTTGTCGCCGTAGTAGGTGCCCGGCGGGTCCTGCTGCACGGTCGGGTCGTTGAGATAGCGCATCGGTGCCTGCGGCACGGACAGGTCCAGACCGGGCGACTGCGGTGCCGTGGCACCCGCAGCGGACTGGGCAAGGACGGTCCCGGGAAGGCTGGCCAGGCACAGCAGCAGGGTCAGGGGACGGATCATCGCGATGCTCCAACGGGCAGGGACCGCGCCACGCGCGGCGGTACAGGCCGACGCTAACAGGCGTTGCTTGAATGATGCCTGTCGCCGCGGGCTTGTGGTAGATCCGGGCCAGGCCCGGATCCCCTTAGACCCGGCCGAACCCGAAAAGATCCTGCAGCGGATGCCGGCGCCGCTCGATCCGCGCCCGCAGCAGCCCGGCACCGATCATCGAGTAGGTGATGCCGTTGCCGCCGTAGGCCATGGCCAGGTGCACACGCGGCCCCCACTGCGGGTGCGGGCCGAAGAACGGCAGGCCGTCAGCGGTCTCGGCGAAGGTGCCCGCCCAGGAAAACGCCGGGGTCGGGTCCAGCTGCGGGAACCAGTGCTGCAGCTGCTTCATCAGCTGCTTCGCCTTGCCCTCCACTCGCCGGTCGCGGCGCGCCGGGATGTCGATGGCATCGTCCAGCCCGCCCACCAGCAGCCGGCCTTCGCCGGTGGCCCGCAGGTACAGGTAGGGGCGCGCGCTCTCCCACACCATCGTGCGCTGCAGCGGGCCCAGCACGTCGGCACCGATGGGGTCGGTGATGAACGCGTAGCTGCTGCGGTTGCGCGCCACCCGCTGGTCGATCCAGCGCTGGTTGGCGTAGCCCATCGCGAGCACGACGTGGCGCGCACGGATGGCGGCCCCCGCCTCGGTACGCGCGGTCACGCCGCGTGAGGTGGCGTCCAGGCGGTGCAGCACGGTGCGGTCATGCACATGGCCGCCGCGGCGGCGCACGCGCTTGAGCAGGCCATAGGTGAGGCAGTAGGGATCGACCCGCGCGGCCTGGCGGGTCAGCAGCGCGCCACCGGCGTCCACGCCGAAGCGCTGCTGCAGGTCGTCCGGCTGCAGCCAGCGGGCGTCCAGTCCGGCCTGGCGGCGTGCGGCACCCTCGGCCATCAGCACCGGCACGTCGCGATGGCGGCTGGCCAGATAGAGGCTGTCCATGCGCTGGAAATCGACGTTCTTCAGCCCGCGCGCCACTTCGCCCAGGGCCGGGATGGCCTCTGCGCAGGCGCGGTAGGCCAGTTCCGCAGCATCGGTGCCGTACTGGCGGGCCAGGTCCAGCAGGTGAGTGTCGATCTCGTACTGCAGCAGGGCGGTGCTGGCCGCGGTGCTGCCCCAGCCGATGTCGCGCTGCTCGATCACCGCGACCTCGTGGCCGTGGCCGGACAGCTCATCGGCAATCAGCGCGCCGGTGACACCGCCGCCCACCACCAGGACATCGCAACGCAGATCCTGCTGCAGCGACGGGAAGGCCTGGATCAGCCCATTGCTCACGGCCCACCAGGGGTAGCCGCTCTTCAGGTCCATGGGGTGGGCTCAGGCCGTGGGGTTGCCGGTATGCGGGGTGTGGATCAGTTCGGACAGATCGAAGCCCTGCTGCTGCGCCGTGGCCAGATAATGGTCGCGCACGGTGGCATCCAGCTGCGGTTCGCGGGCCAGCAGCCACAGGAATTTCCGGTCGGGGCTGCCGACCAGGGCAACGCTGTAGTCCGGGGCCACCTGGATCACCCAGTAGTCGCCCTTGGTGAAGGGCAGCCAGCGCAGGCCCTTGGGAAGGAAGCTCACGGCCAAACGCGCGCTGTCATTGTCCACCGGGCTGGCTTCGCCGATGGCCTCTTCCACCTCGCCGTCCATGCGGCAGCGGTTGTGCACCTGCACGTTGCCGTTGTCGAGCAGGCTGTAGTGCGCCGACACGTCGGTGCAGCCCTCCGGCTCGTGGCGCATGGGCAGGCGGGCGATCTCGTACCAGGTGCCCAGGTAGCGGGGCAGCTTGAGGTCGGCGACGGTCTTCAGCGGGGGGTGGTCGGTCATGGACAGGCAGTTTGGGAACGGACCTCCACCATGCCGTCGGGCTCGCCATGGGCAGGTGAAGCCGGGGCGAGGCCCACGTCCAGAACAATGCGTCGCCCGCGCGGCGGCGCAGCTGTCGCCGGCGCAGCGCTATCCTTGCGTCAGCGCCGGGTTTTTTCCCCATACAAGCGAAGTGGAGGTGCCGATGTACCAGGTGATCCTGTTGAAGAGTGAAACCGCGTTTGCCCGCGAGCAGTGGCCGCAGGTGGACGACGTGGTGGATTACGAGGGCGTCAGCTACAGCCTGCGCGCGGGCCCGCGCCAGCCGCTGCCGACCGACCACGACTGGCACCCCATCGCTGTGTACGCGCCGGATGAGATCAGCGAAGAGGAATTCCAGGATTGGTACGCGCTGCAGCAGCCGCAGGTGGAAGAGCTGCGCTTGAAGTACTGAGGGCTTGGGTAGAGTCGACCGCTGGTCGACTGCATTTCGCGTAGCGAATGGCATCACGCCAGTCGAGCAAGCTCGACTCTACGCGGGCGTGACCAGCCGTGCCGTATAGTCGCGCGCAGGCGCGGTGGTCCGCGCGAACCGGTGTGGCTGGCTTGCTTTCCTTCCTCCGAACGATCCTGATGCGTGGCCCCTCGCTGGCGCTGCTGCTGTGTGGTGCGCTGCTGCTGGCCGCGCCGGTGCTGGCCCAGGACGACGACCCGACGCCGAAGCAGCAGCTGGCCCAGTTCGATGCCAGCCTGAAGGACGTGGAGCGCAAGCGCGATTCCGCCGAGGCCACCGAAACGCTGGCGATGCTGTCCGAGACCGCATCGCAGGTGCGCCGCGATGCCGAGGCGCTGGACAAGAGCCTGCAGCCGCAGCTGGACCAGTTGACCGAGCAGTTGGCCCAGCTGGGCACGGCGCCGGAGGGCACCACCGAGCTGCCCGAGCTGGCGGCGCAGCGCCGCAACCTCACCCGCCAGCGTGATGCGCTGGCGTCTTCGGTCGCGCAGGCCAAGTCCAGTGCCGTGCGCGCCGGCCAGCTTGCCAACGATATCGAGAAGCAGCGCACCGCGCAGCGCACCGAGGAACTGGGCCAGAAGGTCGATTCGCCGCTGTCGCCCGCGCTGTGGCGGAAGGTCGCCAAGCAGCTGCCGGTGGATATCGCCCGGGTCACGCCGCTGGCCGCGCAGGGCCGCGATGCCTTGGTGGCCGCCCTGGACAAGGAAGGCTGGGGCACGCCGCTGCTGGGCCTGCTGGCCGCGCTGGTGATGATGTTCCCGCTGCGCCTGTGGCTGCGCGCGCTGGGCCGCCGCTTCGCCGCCTCCGACCGCGCGCCTGATGGCCGCCTGCGCCGCTCCGGCCTGGCCATGTGGCTGCTGCTGGTCGGCACGTTGCTGCCGGGCTACGCGGTGGTGGTGTTCATCGCCTCGCTCAATGCCATCGGCGGTATTGCGCCGCGCCTGCAGAACGTGGCGGACGGCGTGCAGGCGGCCAGCTTCGCCGCCGCCTTCATCGCCGCGCTCAGCGCCTGCCTGCTGGCGCCCACGCGGCCCTCGTGGCGCTTGTTGAACCTGGATGACACCGCCGCGCTGAAGCTGCGCAAATACGCCTGGGGCGCGGCCGCGCTGGCCTGGTTCAGCACCGTGCTGGTGGCTATCGACCGGGCCACGCGTACCAGCGATGTGACCACGGTGGCGCTGGACGGCGTGATCGCGCTGACCTACCTCGGCCTGATCATGGCCATGCTGGTCACCCTGTCGCGCCTGCATCGCCGCCAGACTGCGGAAGCCGAGGCCAAGCTGGAAGCGCAGGCCGACGGCGTGGGCGCGGCGGTGCCGGTACGTCGCAGCAGCTGGCTGGTGCTGGCCCGCGTGGCCGGCAACCTCGCGGTTACTGCCGCGATCATCGCCACCCTGCTGGGCTACGTGAACTTCGCCAAGTTCGTGAACCAGCAGCTGATCGGCGGCAGCATCGTGGTGCTGGCCGCGCTGCTGCTGTTCAAATTCGTCGATGACCTCTGCACCTGGCTGCTCAACGCCGACAGCAAGGTGGGCCAGACCATTCTGCTGAGCACCGGCCTGAGCGTGTCGCGGCTGGAGCAGGCCGGCGTGCTGCTGTCGGCGGTGCTGCGCACCCTGGTGGTGCTGATCGCGCTGCTGGCCCTGGCCGCGCCGTTCGGCAACGTCGGCACCATCGTCGAGCGCATCGCCGCCCTGGCCAACGGCATCACGATCAACAAGGACCTGACGCTGCAGCCCGGCCGCATCGCCACCGGCGTGCTGGTGCTGCTGATCGGCGTGGGCTTGACCCAGCTGATGCAGCGCTGGCTGACCGACACCTACCTGCCCAAGACCGAGCTGGACCTGGGCGCGCGCAACTCGATCAGCACCATCGCCGGTTACGTCGGCATCATCCTGGTGGGCCTGTGGGCGCTGACCGCGATGGGCCTGGACATGAAGAACCTGGCGCTGCTGGCCAGCGCGCTGTCGGTGGGTATTGGTTTCGGCCTGCAGGCGATCATCCAGAACTTCGTCTCGGGCCTGATCCTGCTGGCCGAGCGACCGGTGAAGATCGGCGACTGGGTGAAGCTGGGTGACCAGGAAGGCGACATCCGCCGCATCAACGTGCGTTCGACCGAGATCCAGGTGGGCGACAAGTCGACGCTGATCGTGCCGAACTCGGAGCTGATCACCAAGACCATCCGCAACATGACGATGGGCAACAACCAGGGCCGCATCCAGATCCAGTTCGCGGTGCCGACCAGCACCGACGTGGCGGGCCTGAAGCAGGCGCTGCTGGATGCCTATGGTGCGCACCAGGCGGTGCTGCAGCAGCCGGCGCCGTCGGTGTTCATCGACAGCATTGGCGGCGGCCAGATCACGTTCAACAGCTTCGCCTACGTGGCGAGCCCGCGGCAGGTGTACGGCACGCGCAGTGATCTGTATTTCAGCCTGCTGCAGATACTGGCCGAGCGGGACATCCCGCTGTCGACCCCGACCGACATCCACTTGGTACGCGACACCCCTCCGGAGTAATTGAGGTTTTCTGCAGGGCTTGCAGCCCTGCACCTGCTTCAAGCCGAAGCCAAAGCAACAGCAGAAGCTGGTTTGCTGAGGGTTGGCGGGGCGGGTCCGGTTGAGGGGGACGCCGTAAATACGTCCATGTAGGCTTGGTCGCGGCATCCATGCCGCTCACACCCCCTCAACCGGACCCACCCCGCCTTCGA